>CAYNWI010000036.1:0-13491 GCA_964400825.1 uncultured Anaerolineae bacterium
TCGTCGCCGAGGGCGCTGGCCGGCTCGACGACGCGGAGCGGTGGTATTTGCGGGCGTTGGAAGGATTTGAGCAGACAGGGCAAGTGCAATATGCTGCTGTTGCTTCCAGCAATCTCGCTGACCTCTACCTCTCCCAGGGCCGTCTCGACGAGGCCGCGCGCTACGCCCACCGGGCGCGGGAGATCAAGGAGACGCTTGACCTTTCCGCCGAGCCGTGGAAAATCTACTCCATCCTGGCTCAAATCGCCGAGGCCCAGGGCCGCACCGACGAGGCCGCCCAGTGGCGGCGCAAGGAGCAGGAGAGCTACGCGGCGTATGCGGGGGCGGCGCACCAACTGCCCCAGTGGGCGCCGTCGTTCATCGCCGCTGTTGCCGCGGCGGTGCAGGGTGATCCGGCGGCCAGGGAGGAAGTGGAACAAATCTTACCTCAAATGGAATCAAGCCGGGACTGGCGAACCCTGCCGCCCGTCATCCGGCGCATTCTGGACGGAGAAAGTGACTTTGAGACATTGCGTGTGGGCCTTGACCGATTTGACGCTTACGTCGTCCGCACTATCCTGGCCCGGTTGTCGGGGGAAGTGCCTCAGACCCCAGGGGTTTCGGAAACCCCTGGGGTCTCAACCACTGCCATCGCCCAACTGCGCCAGCAGTGGACGCCAGTCATCCAGGCCGTCGTCGCCGCCTGTGGGGGGAATACGCAGGCTGCTGCGCAACTGGAGCCCCTCCTGGCCCAACTCTCCACCCAGGACAACTGGCGCCACCTGGTCGCCGCCCTGCGCCGCATCCTCGCTGGCGAACGCGACCCCGCTGCCCTCCTCACCGGTCTCAACCCCACCGATCTGCTCATCGCCGGGGAGGTGCTGCACGGCCTTGGCGTGGACATAGCCTCCCCTCCCCCGGGCGCGGAGGAGGGGGGCATCAGCCTGGATGATCTCTTCGACATGGTGGCCCTGGCCTGCACGCCCGACGCGCCGCCCGGCCTGGCGGAGCAGCTCCACGGCCTCACCCACACCATAGCCACCGACTCCAACGCGCCCCCCGAATTCCGCACCCTGTGCCGCGTGCTCAACGCGGTGCTCTCCGGCGAGCACGCCCCAGACACATCGGCCTTGCCACCCGAATGGGCGGACAAGGTGCGAGAGATGCTGGCAGCGTTGTAGAGCCGACAGTTTGAAGTCGTGAACATTCAGACCCTTGGGGTTTAAGACCAAACCTCAAGGGTCTCACAAAGATTAAGGAGGATACCAGATGGCAAATGAAAGGCTATTCGAAGAGATGACCGACGCTGTCATCGCTGGTCTGCCAGGTAAGGCGTGTGAGCTGGCCAGCGAAGTGCTGCGGGCGGGAATTGATCCGCTGGCGGCCATCGAGCAGGGCTTCAAGCCGGGCATGGACGTGGTCGGCGAGGGCTTCGCCAAAGGGGAGCTGTTCATCCCCGATCTGATGATGAGCAGCAAAGCGATGCAAGAGGGTATCGCCGTCCTGGAACCGGAGCTCTTGAAGCGCAAACAAAAGCTCCAGACGCTGGGCACAGTGGTCATCGGCACAGTGCAGGGGGACATCCACGAAATCGGCAAGACGCTGGTGGCCACCATGCTGACTGCCAACGGCTTCCAGGTACGCGACCTGGGCGTTGACGTTTCGCCCCAGCGATTCGTTGACGCCGTGCGCGAAGTGGGTGCCGACGTGGTGGGCCTCTCGGCATTGCTAACGACTACCATGCTCAACCAGGAAGCCGTCATCCTGACCCTCAAAGAAGCCGGCCTGCGCGATCAGGTCAAGGTCATCATCGGCGGCGTGCCCGCCAGCCCGGAGTGGGCCTCGGAGATCGGGGCCGATGCCTATGCGGAAAACGCGACTGAGGCGGTTGAGGTGGTCAAGGGACTGGTGCAGGCGTAGGCCGTGAAACGTACAGTAAAACGTAAAAACGTAAAACGTAGACGGAATGGTCGAGGGAGGGATTACGTTTTACGCTTTACGTTTTACGCATTGCCAAGGAGCAAACCAATGCGTATACCCATTCTGCAACGATTAGCCTCCGGCGAGGTCTTGATCGCCGACGGGGCGACGGGCACGATGCTACAGGAGGCAGGGATTCCTGCGGGGACGCCGGGCGAGGCGTGGGTGCTGGAGCAGCCTGAGGAGATCATGAAATTACACCGCGCCTACGTGGAGTCGGGCTCCCAGCTCATCCTCACCACCACCTTCGGCGGGACGCGGGCGCGGCTGAAGGCGGCGGGGCTTGCCGTCCAGGTGACGGAGGTCAACCGCTGCGCCGCCGAGCTGGCCCGTCAGGTGGCGGGCGATGACCGCTACGTCGGGGGCGACATCGGCCCCACGGGGGAGATGATGGTCCCCCTCGGCTCGCTGACCTACGAGGCCGCCGCCGAGCTGTTCGCCGAGCAGGCCCAGGCGTTGGCGGCGGGGGGCGTGGATTGCATCTACGTCGAAACTATGAGCGACCTCAACGAGGCGAAGGCCGCCGTCGAGGGGGCGCGGCAGGGGTGCGACCTGCCCGTCTTCTGCACTTTCAGCTTCGACACCCACGGCCACACCAGCATGGGGGTCAGCCCGGCGCAGGCGGCCCAGGCGATGGCCGAATTGGGCGTGCCAGTCACGGGCGCCAACTGCGGCCACGCGCCGGAGGAGGTGCTGGACTTCCTGCCCCAGATGCGCCAGGCCGCGCCCGATGCCTACCTGATCGCCAAGCCCAACGCCGGTGTGCCGCGCCTGGTCAAGCGCCAGGTGGTCTACGACGCCACACCGCAGAGGATGGCCGAGCTGGCCCTTCGCTACGTGGAGCTAGGCGCCCGCATCGTCGGCACCTGTTGTGGATCCTCGCCAGCCCACATCGCCGCCATACGTGAGGCCGTGATGCGTGACGAGTAAAACGTAAAAAGTAAAACGTGAATTTACGCTTTACGTTTTACGCTTTACGCTCCACGTGCTTTCCAAAAGTTCTCAGGAGGATAGTAAGTTATGAGAGCAAATTACCAAGTGAACGCTACTGCGCAATTTCGCGTGCTATCTGACGATCAAATTGAGGAGATTTTCCACTCTGCTCTCGATGTTCTGGAGCGGGTGGGGACACGAGTTTACGAGGAGGAAGGGTTGGTTCTGCTGCGCGATGCCGGCTGCCTGATCAGCGATAGTGATCTGGTGCGCATCCCGTCCTGGCTGGTGAAGGACGCGCTGAGCACTGCGCCGGAGCGGATTGTCGTCGCCGGGCGGGATCGCAGTAAGCGCATCTTGCTAGAGAAGGACAAAATCTACTTCGGCACCGGCTCCGATTGTCCCTCCCTCATAGACCCTTACACCGACCAGGTGCGCAAGTACACCTACGAGGACATCTATAACGCGGCTCGTGTCAGCGACGCCCTGCCCCACATTGACTTCCACATGTCGCTGGGCCTGACCTCTGGCGTGCCGGTGCTCACCTACGACCGCCACCAGTTCCTGGCCATGATGCAGGGCACGTCCAAGCCGCTGGTCATCACCGCCGTGGACAAGGAGGGGCTGGCCGATCAGTACCGCATGGCCTGCGAAGTGCTGGGCGGGCCGGAGGAGTTCGCCCAGGCGCCCCTCTTCGTCGTCTACATCGAGCCTAGCTCCCCGCTGAGCAACTCCGTCGAGGCAGTGGAGAAGATCCTGTACTCGGCGGAGACGGGTATCCCCGCCATCTACACGCCCTGCATTATATGCGGGGCCACCGGGCCGGTGACGCTGGCCGGCGGCATGGTGCAATGCCTGGCCGAGTGTCTGGTGGGTGTGGTGCTGGCCCAGCTCAAGCGCAGGGGCGCGGCGGTCATCATCGGTGGAGTGCAGTCCATCATAGACATGAGCACGTCCATCCTGTCCTACGGCGCGCCAGAGATGACTCTGCTCAGCGCGGCCATGACCGACGTCGCCAAGTGGCTGCGGCTGCCCATGTTCTCCACCGCTGGCTGCTCCGACGCCAAAGCCCTCGACCAGCAAGCGGCCATCGAGTCGGCCATGTCCGTGACCGTCGCCGCGCTATCGGGCGCCAATCTGATCCACGACGTCGGCTACCTGGAATCGGGCCTGCTGGGTTCGTTCGACATGCTGGTGATGTCCGACGAGGCCATCGGCATGGCCAAGCGCATCCTGGAGGGCATCACCGTCACCCCTGAGACCCTGGCGGTGGACGTCATCGAGCAGGTGGGGCCCGGCGGCCACTACCTGACCCAGGAGCACACGCGCCAGCACTTCAGGGAGGAGATGTGGTTCCCGACCCTGATGGATCGGCAGATGCGTCGAGGTTGGGAGGCCAGCGGCAGCAAGACCATGGCCGAGCGGGTGCGGGCGCAGGTGAAGGACATCCTGGAGCATCACCAGCCGTTACCCATTCCTGCGGAGGTGGAAGCCAGGCTGAAGGACATCGTCGCTGAGGCCGACGAGCGACACAAGTAATTACTCACCTGCTCCCGCCGGATCGCCAGATCCGGTGGCTCAACAGGCTGAAAGGGAAGCGTAGTAGCGACTTCAGTCGCCTTGGCTCCATTGTGGACGACTGAAGTCGTCACTACGAAAGAACGCCAGTGTCCAAAAGCAGGGAGAGGTAGCGATGAAGAACGGAGATGATTTGACCGCTCAATTCATCGCCGACGTGACGTGGGACACGCTCCCCGCGCCGGTGCAGCGCAAGGCGCGCATGGCCTTGCTGGACATCCTGGGGGCCACGCTGGTGGGCACGCTGACCCCCATCAGCCGCATCACCACCGACCACGCTGTGGCAACCTGGCCGGGCGACGAGGCGGCCATCCTGCTGCACGGCCAGCGGGCCTCGGCCATCGGCGCTGCTTTCGCCAACGGCTACGCGGCCAACGGCATTGACATTGACGATTGCGCTCTGTACACCAAGGGGCATCCCGGCGCGCAGATCTTCCCCACCGCGCTGGCCCTGGCCGAGAAGCTGGGGCTGGGCGGCTCCCAGACGATGACGGCCCTGGTCGTCGGCTACGAGGTGGCGCACCGCACCGCCCGCGTCTGGCACGACCACCACGACGTCTACCAGGCCTGCGGCTCGTGGGGTTCGGTAGCCTGCGCTGCTGTGGCCTGCCACCTGCTGCGCCTGCCGCCGGAGCAGATCAAGCACGCCCTGGGCATCGCCGAGTACCATGCCCCCAATCTGCCGATGATGCGCGACATTGACCATCCGGCTATGGTCAAGCACGGCATCGGCTGGGGGGCGATGAACGGCATCGTCTCCGCCCAGCTCGCCCAACGTGGCTTCACTGGCATCCCCAGCATCCTCGGCTTTGAGCGCTATCGAGACTGGGTGGCCGACGTTGGCCAGCACTACATCATGGCAGACGGGGTGATCTTCAAAGAGTACGCCTGCTGCGCCTGGGCGCATCCTGTTCTGGACGCGGCACGGAGCCTGCTCCAGCAGCACGATTTCGAGGTGGACTACATCGCCCACATTCGCGTGGAAGGGTTCCACGAGGCGGTCAGGCTGGGCACAAAGCTGCCCACCACCACCGAGGAGGCCCAGTTCAACACCGCCTGGCCGTTGGCGGTGTTCATCCTCGACGGTGAGATCGGCCCCGACCAGATACTGGAGCATCGTTTCGACGATGAGCGGGTGCGGGCCTTGGTCGGCAAGATCGAGTTGGTGGAATCGGACGAGCTCAACGAGCTGTACCAGCGTTCAGCGATAGGGGAGCCTGGCGGCAAGTACGCTGCCGTGGTGACTATCACGCTGACGGATGGGCGGCAGTTGACTTCGGGGATGGTGGAGAGCGGCATCAGGTATCCTCAGGGGTGGGACGAAAGCCGCGTGGCGGAGAAGTTCCGCTGGCTGGCGGGGCACGTGCTGGAGGAGGCCCGCGTCGAGCCGCTGGTGGACATGGTGTGGCACTTCGAGGACGTGGACAGCGTGCACGAACTGACGCGGCTGGTGACGCGGTGATACTCCTCTCCCTGTGAGGGGGAGGCTGGGAGGGGGTGGGACTGACAAACTCGGCGCGGATTCCACCCTCCCCCAGCCCCTCCCTGCCAGGGAGGGGAGCACCTTTCTCCTTCTCCTCGCAGGGGGAGGCTGGGAGGGGGTGGGAGACAATCATGCCTATTCTACAGGACATAGCTATCAACTTGACCATTGAGGAACTGCTGGCGGCCCAGGGGCGGAACGAGCGCCAGTCAGGTCTGGTGTCCGCCTCGGAGGAAGCCATCGCTTTGGGCCAGACCCTCTTCTCACCCGCCGCCGTCTACGACGAGTTCGAGGTCCGCGGTGTGGCAGGCGAACGGGTCGAACTGACGGTGGACAGCGCGGGCCTCACCGTCGGACCTAAGGCAGACCTGCTGTCTCCAGCGAAGCAACTGCTGGCAGCGGTCTACACCATCGGCCCGGCGCTGGAGGCTCGGGTGAGCGAGCTTTACAGAGCGGGCGAGCCGCTGCTCTCCTACATGCTCGACTGCGTGGGGGTGATGGCGTTGGGCGTGGTCGGTGAGAGACTGCACCGCCTGGCCGAGGAGCGGGCCGCTAGGCGCGGCTGGGGCGTGAGCCCCGCGCTCAGCCCTGGGGGACTGGTCGGCTGGCCGGTGCAGGGACAGCGGGAACTGTGCGCCCTGTTGCCCCTGGCCGATATCGGCGTGCGCTTGAACCAGTATTGCGTGCTGGAGCCGCACAAGTCAGTCTCCCTGGTCATTGGCCTGGGGCCTGGCTACGAGTCGCACGAAGTTGGATCGGTCTGCCGCTACTGCGCCCTACGGGACACCTGCTGGCGGCGGCGAGGGGGCGAAGCATGACGGTTGCGTTGGGGATTGACACGGGCGGGACGTACACCGACGCCGTGCTGGTGGATCACGCCACGGGCGAGGTGCTGGCATCAGCCAAGGCACTGACTACGCGGCACGACCTGTCCATCGGCATCGGGGAAGCTATAGCGGCCGTGCAAAGACTTTCGAAGTCTGGCAGACTTCGGAAGTCTGTGGACCTGGTGGCCCTCTCGACCACGCTGGCCACCAACGCCATCGCCGAGGGACAGGGCAGTCCGGTCTGCCTGCTGCTCATCGGCTACGATCGGGAGCTGATGGAGCAGTACGGCTTCCAGCAAGAGCTGGCCACCGACGACGTGGTCTACCTGCGCGGCGGGCACGACGTGCTGGGCAACGAGGTCGCACCGCTGGACGAGGACGCGGCGAGGGAAGCCATCCTGGCCCGGCGCGACAAAGTCGAGGCCTTCGCCGTGTCGGGCTACTTCGGGGTGCGCAATCCTACCCACGAGTTGCGAGTGCGGGCGCTGGTGGAGGATATGAGCGGGTTACCCGTCACCTGCGGCCACGAACTGACCACTCGCCTGAACGCCGTGCGGCGGGCGACGACGGTGGCCCTCAACGCCCGCCTGGTTCCGCTGCTGCGGGAATTGATCTCCACCGTGCGCCAGACGCTGGACGAGCAGGCTATCGCTGCCCCGCTGATGGTCGTCAAGGGGGACGGCTCGTTGGTGCGGGCCGAGTGGGCCATGCAGCGCCCCATCGAGACCATCCTCTCCGGGCCGGCGGCCAGCGCGGTGGGGGCCTGGCATCTGGCCGGACGGCGCAGCGTGTGGGTAGTAGATGTGGGCGGCACCACCACCGACATCGCCGCGCTGCACGACGGCCAACCTCGCCTCAATCCAGATGGAGCGCGGGTTGGCGGCTGGCGGACGATGGTCGAGGCGGTGGACGTGCACACGGCAGGGCTGGGCGGCGATAGCCACGTGCGCTTCGACTGCCAGGGGCAGTTGCTCATCGGCCCACGGCGCGTCGTGCCCCTCTGCCTGCTGGCCAGCGAGCATCCTGAGGTAGTGGACGAGCTTCGCCGTCAGGCCGCATCGCCAAAGGATGGAGATGAGATCACCCAGTTCGTGATCTCAGGGCGACGGCCCATCAACTGGCTCTCGAACGAGGAGCGGGCCTTGCTGCGCCGTCTGGAGGCGGGACCGCAGCCGTTGGTCTCGTTGATCCGCGAGACGCGGTACAGTTGGCTGCTCCGGCGGCGGATCGAGGAGCTGGAGGCCCGCCGCGTGGTGCAGCGAGCCGGTTTCACACCGACGGATGCGCTGCACGTCCTGGGCCGCTTCCAGCAGTGGAATGTGGAGGCCTCGCGGCTGGGCGCGGAGATGCTGGCTGGCCAGGCGGGGCTGTCTGTGGAAAACCTCTGCGAGCAGGTGACGCAAGGGGTTTCGGCCCGGGTGGCGGCGGAGTTGGTGAGCAAGGTGCTGGAGGATGAGATCGGTCGGCCCGATTGGGAGAGGGAGCCCTCAGCGGCGGCGTTGTTGGAGCGCGCGCTCAACGGCCAGCGGGATGGGGACCTGAGCTGCGAGTTGACGCTGCGGCGGCCGCTGGTGGCCATCGGTGCGCCAGTGGGAGCCTACCTGCCTCGCGTAGCCGAGCGGTTGCACACGGAGCTGATCATCCCGCCCCACGCGGAGGTGGCGAACGCGGTGGGGGCCGTGGCCGGCGGCGTCATCCAGCGGCTGCGGGTGCTGATCAGCTCGCTGGACGGTGGCGAGCGGTTCCGCCTGCACCTGCCCGACGGCGTGCATGACTTCGCGGACCTGGAGCAGGCCATAGGCTACGCGCAGCAGGTGATGTCGGCCCATGTCGAAGCGCTGGCCTACCAGGCGGGCGCAGACCAGGTGGAGATGCGGATGGCCCGCGCCGATCGCGGAGTGAAAATAGCCGCGGGCTGGGGACAGGAGGTTTACCTGGGGACGGAGCTGATCTTCACAGCAGTGGGGCGACCCAGTCCGGCGCGGCGCTAGGGGGTGGTCAGCAAATTTTGGCTTCGTGCATTTGACAAGGCGAAAATAGGAGTATATAATAATGTTCAAACCTTCGATTTGAAAGGAGTGTCACTGATGAGGAAACTTTCCTGGATTTGGATGCTGGTGCTGGTGGTTTTAATCGCTGGTTGCGGGGGAGGTGCCAAGCCTTCTCCAGAGGTAAAGACTGCTGAGCCCGGCCCGGCGGCCACGATGCCCACTGAAATTGAGATCTTGCCCACGCCCACCCCGAAGCAGCCTCCACCAGCGCCGACCTATACCCCCGTCCCACCCACTCCTACTCCTGAGCCTACTGACACACCTGTCCCCACCAAGGAAGGCGAGACACCTGGCACTGAGGGAGTAGCTACCGCAACCCCGGTCCCGCCAACAGCTACGCCGCTTCCTCCCGCGAAGTTGGAAGTGCCCATGATCGCCATCCCTGCCGGCGAGTTCACCATGGGCAGCGACCTCGAGGTCGAGCGGCCGCCGCATCCGGTCTCCGTGGACGCCTTTGAGATTGACCAGTTTGAGGTGACCAACGAGCAATTTGAGAAGTTTGTTGCAGAGACGGGTTATGTCACAGATGCGGGGAAGGCAGGTGATACGTCCTGGCGATACTGGGCCAAGGACAAGCCCAACCATCCAGTGGTGAAGGTAAGCTGGAACGATGCCACGGCTTTTTGCGAGTGGGCGGAGAAGAGACTGCCTACCGAAGCGGAGTGGGAGAAAGCAGCTCGGGGCACCGATGGCCGCACCTACCCCTGGGGGAACACTTGGGATGAGGACAAAGTGAACGCCAAGGAGTCGGGCTACCGGGGCACCACCATTGTGGGGAGCTTCCCGTCCGGGGCCAGCCCTTATGGGGTGATGGACATGGCGGGCAACGTGGCCGAATGGACGAGCGACTGGTTCCAGCCGTATCCAGGCTATCCGGGCGGCGACGGCGAGGCCCAGTACTTCGGCGAGAAATATCGCGTCATCCGAGGCGGTGGCTGGTTCAGCGACCAGAATTTGGTGCGCACCACCGAGCGGAGCGCCAGCTCCGTTGAGCTGGCTAACGATGACGTCGGCTTCCGCTGCGCGAAGTAGCTTACTGGCCGATGGCTTACAGCTTAGGGCCTAATAGTACTGCCTGCTATCAGCCGGTTAAGTTGAAAGGAGGCGCCTATCGCAAGAAAATGTAGGTAAGTAGTAAGTAAGTAGGATTATCCGCTTATCACAAAAACTCAAGGAGGAGCTAACAAATGTCTAGAAAGACGCTTATCAATCTGGTTCTGGTGCTCGCCATGTTGCTGACGCTGGGGCTGAGCGTGGCCAGTGCCGCTCCACCAGCTCAAGAGGAGCTGAGCTACACGATCAAGCTGGGTGATACCTTGTGGGCCTTGGGCGAGAAGTACCTCGGCTCTGGCTTCGCCTGGCCGGCCATCATGGCCGCCACGAACCAGAAGAACATCGAAGACTCGACCTTCGCCTCTATCAAAAATGCCGACGTCATCCACCCAGGATGGAAGCTCGCGGTCCCCAGCCAGGCAGATGCCGAAGCGTTCATGGCGGCCTATGATTCCAGCAAGCCTGAGCTGCTGTTCGGTTCGAGGGCCAGCGGTCAGCTCGTCGTTGGTAGCTGGTGGACGGCCGGCGGCGAGGCCGAGGGCCTCAACGGGATGTTCAGGATCTACAAAGAGAAGTATCCTGACGTCGAGATCGTCAACGCCACGGTGGCCGGCGGTGCAGGCACCAACTTTAAGGCCGTGCTCAAGACCCGTCTGATCGGCGGCGACCCGCCCGACACCTTCCAGCTCCACGCTGGCCTGGAGGTTGAGAGCTACAGCCCTGAGCAGTATCTCGAGCCCGTTGACGACATCTATGCCTCCGAGGGATTGGAGGCGGCTTTCCCGGCGGACCTCCTGACGCTGCTCAAGGCTTACGGTGGCCACTACTGGGGCGTCCCGGTCAACATCCACCGCTCCAACGTGCTGTGGTACAACAAAGCGGTCTTTGAGGCCAACGGACTGACGCCACCGACCAACTTCGATGAGTTCAAGACTGTGGCCGAGGCGCTGAAGGCCGCAGGCATCACGCCGTTCGTCCTGGGCACCAAGGATGGCTGGGAAGCGGCACACATCTTTGAAGACATCCTGGCCGGCACCTTGGGTGCTGAGAAGTACAATGGCCTGTGGACCGGCGACACGCCGTGGACCGGTGCGGACGTTGCCCAGGCGCTGGAAAACTTCAAGATGATGCTCAGCTATGCCAATTCCGATCACTCGGCCCACACCTGGGATAGCGCGGGCGAGTTCCTGATCGCGGGCACGGGCGGGATGATGATCATGGGTGACTGGACCGACGGCTGGTTCACGTCCAAGGGCTTCACCGGCTACGGCTGGGCGTCCCCGCCGGGCACCAAGGGCATCTTCGTCGCCCTGTCCGACAGCTTTGCCATGCCCAAGAACGCCCCCAATGCCGAGAACGCCGGCAACTGGCTCAAGGTCTGCGGCTCCCTGGAAGGTCAGGAAGCCTTCAACCCCCAGAAAGGCTCCATCTGCGCCCGCACCGACTGCAACCCGGCGCTGTTCAACGCCTACCTGCAATCGGCTATGATTGACTGGAGCCAGGATGCCATCGTAGCCAGCATGGTTCATGGCGCAGCGGCGATTGAGTCGTGGCTGACAGACTACAAGGACGTAATCACCCTGTTCGTCGCTTCTGGTGATGTAGCCTCTGCGCAGGCTGGCTTGCAGCAAGCTTGTGTGGATGCTGGCGTCTGCCAGTAAGCATCGCTAACCAGCGAGGCAGCCCAACCTTCTGGGCTGCCTCGCTCCTTCGTTTTGGCTCTTTGGGATTTCGCGAGGCCACAGTGTTGGAGTCCCCAACTTGTTGGGGGTACGGTGCGACCACCCTCAACAAGTTGAGGACTCCGGCGCGCTATTCATGCCAACTCCCAAGGCCCCCCTGTTTTCCGGCCTCGTAGTTATGGAGAGACCTATGCGACGTTTGAATTGGGAGCGGGTTGTCTCAATCCTGCTGATCGCGCCAGCGGTGATTGCCATCGCTATCTTTGTGTACGGCTTCATCGGCTGGACTGCCTATTCGTCGCTGACCAAGTGGGACAAACTTCTCCCCGACTTCACCCTGGTCGGGTTAAGCAATTATCGGAAACTGTTTGCTAACCAACGTTTTCAGATTGACCTGCGCAACACCGTGGTGTTCACGGTATTGTTCTTGATCTCCTGTCTCATCATCGGGTTCGTGCTGGCCATCTTGCTGGATCAACGCATCAGGGGCGAGGGAGTCTTCCGCAGCATCTACCTGTTTCCGATGTCCATTTCGTTCATCGTGACCGGGGTGGTCTGGCGCTGGTTGCTCAACCCCGGCAGCGCCGAGCTGGGGAGCACAGGGATCAATGCGCTATTCGACATGGTCGGGCTGGGTTTCCTCAAGACGGGATGGTACACCGACCCCAATATCGGGATCAAGGCCGTAGCCATTGCCGCCACCTGGCAGATGTCTGGCTACACCATGGCCATGTACCTGGCTGGCCTGCGCGCCATCCCCGAAGAGCTGCGCGAGGCGGCACGGGTGGATGGAGCCTCGGAGGTGCAGATCGTCCGGCACATCATCCTGCCTCTTCTGCAACCGATCACCCTCAGCGCCGTCATCGTCCTGGGACACATCTCGCTCAAGATCTACGACCTCATCGTGTCCATGACCGGGCCTGGCATCGGCTTTGCCACCGACGTGCCCGCCTATTACATGTGGGATACCACTTTCAGGGGCAACCATTTCGCTCGGGGGGCAGCGGTCGCCATTATCCTGCTGGTGATGGTCGCCGTCCTCATCGTCCCCTACCTGGTATGGAGCACTCGCACGGAGGCCGAAGTATGACTACCCAAACGCGCAAACTGCGTAGAAGCAAGAAACCGCCGTTGCGTTGGCAGCGGGTGGTACTCTATGCCGTCCTGGTTGCCTTCGCCATCTTCTACCTGATGCCGGTGTACGTCCTGATCGCCACCGGTTTGAAGAGCTTTGCCGAGGCAAATCTGTCCCGCATGTGGGATCTGCCGAAGGGGCTGCATTTTGACAGCTATACAAAGGCCTGGTTCGGCAGCGAAGCGGAGGGGTTCCGTGGGCTCAACGTGAACTTCATGAACAGCGTCTACCTCACCGTTCCAGCGACTATCATCTCAGCCATGTGGGGCTCGATCAACGGCTACATCCTGGCCAAGTGGAAGTTCCGGGGTTCGGACGTGCTCTTCCCGCTGCTCCTCTTCGGCATGTTTATCCCCTATCAGAGCATCCTCATCCCGCTGGTGCAGACCCTTCAGAAGATTAATCTCTTCGGAGTGAAATTCTACGGCTCTATCCCAGGCCTGATTCTGGCCCACGTGATCTATGGCATCCCCATCACCACCTTGATCTTCCGCAACTACTACGCCGGCATACCCACGGAGTTGGTCGAAGCGGCTCGGATTGATGGGGCTAACATCTTTGGCATTTACCGTCACGTGTTATTCCCGCTGTCCGTCCCAGGCTTCGTGGTGGTGATGATCTGGCAATTCACCTCCATCTGGAACGATTTCCTGTTCGCCGCTACGGTCACCAGCAATCCTGCCACCCAGCCCATCACCGTCGGCCTGAATAACCTGGCCGGCAGCTACATCGTGGAGTGGAACGTGCAGATGGCTGGCGCACTCCTGACCGCGCTGCCCACCCTGCTGGT
>CAYNWI010000037.1:0-11004 GCA_964400825.1 uncultured Anaerolineae bacterium
GCCCGCTTGCGCTCGGTGATGTCTTCGACTGTGCCTTCGTAATACAGCGGGTTGCCAGCCTCGTCGCGAAAGATTCTGGCGCTTTCACGAATAAAAAGCGTGGCGCCATCGTACCTTACCCAGGCAGACTCCAGCCCACAAACCTGTCCCTCACTTTCGATGTGCTGCTTGAAGGCTGAGCGTGGGTACCCCGGCTCGTAACCATTCTCTTCCAGGTTGCGCTGAGCGAGTTCATCGAAGGACGAGTATCCCATCATGCGCAACAGGGCCGGGTTTGCCATGAGGATGCGACCATCGGGGGAGGTTCGATACAGGCCAATGGTGGCATTCTCAAAGATGCCTCTGAAACGTTCCTCAGATTCCCGCAGCGCCTCCTCCACCCGCTTGCGCTCGGTGATGTCTTCCAGACTGCCCTCGTAGCCGACCACCCGACCATCGGCATCGTGGACGACCCGGAAGTTACTTCGCGCCCAAATGGTGGCGCCGTCACGCCGGCGCAATTGCGTTTCGACATCACGTATGGCTCCGTCGCGCTCCAGCACAGCCTGCCGCCACTGGCGATCCTCAGGGGTTACGTTCAGTTGCAGGTCAGCCGTGGTGAACGCCAGCAGGGACTCCTGGTCCGGATAGTCCAGCATCTTCAACATGGCCTGATTGGCGTTGAGGAAGTGCCCGTCCGCTGCGGTACGATAAAGTCCCACAGGTACGCCTTCAAACAAGCTGCGATAACGCTCCTCGCTCTCGCGCAGCGCCTCCTCCGCCCGCTTGCGCTCGGTGATGTCGGACATGATGTGAACGGCCCCGATGAGATGGCCATCCCCATCCAGCACTGGGTCCGCAGAAACGTCAAACCATCGGTCACCCCTCCGCAAAACCAAAGTTTCCCTGCTGAGGGTTTCTTTCATACGCTCGACGGGGCAACCTGCGATGGGTTCTGGCGTACCGCCCATAAGTTCCCAGCAGGGGTGGCCGATGATCTCGCTGAACGGTTTTCCCATCAGTTCTGCCGCAGCTTTGTTGCAGCGCAGGACTTTTCCTTCCAGGTCCAGCAGGCAGACGACGTCGTTGATGGCGTCGAAAGTAGCGTGCCATTGCCGGGCAGCATCCCGCAGGGCCTCTTCCATTCGCTTGCGCTCGGCGATTTCGCGCTGTAGTGACTCGTTGGTGGCAAGCAGTTCGGCGGTGCGTTCCTGCACCTGCTGTTCCACTTCATAGTATGCTTTCTGCAACGCTTCCTGGGCCTGCTGGAGGGCGGTGGTGAGCGCGTGGCGAATCTGTTCTTGCTCGGTGAGGATTACTTCGCGGACCTGCCGAGAGAAGCCAGCCGCCAGCCCGCCGAGCAGCGCGGCCAGGCGGGGCTGCAGCGCGACAACCTGGTCGGCGGGCAGGCCTTCGACGAGTTGCTGGGCCAGTATCTCTTGCGTTCTGTCTATGGCCTCAGGGTCGGTGTAACGGAGTCTGACCAGCGACGTGCCAATGGCCTCGGCCTGGCCGTGCTCGAACGACTCCGCCAGCAGAAGGATGATGGCTTGATCGGTCAGCTCGACGAGGCGTTGGCGCATTTCCGCCGCGCTGTGTGGTAAAAAACTGGTTTGTTCGAGGGCTTCTTGCCAGCGGTCGGCGATGGCATAGCGATGATCGTGTAGGCGCTGACGCAGTTGGGATTTATTTTCTGGGGTCATTTGCTTCCCTCCCAGAGTTTCGTGGAGCGTGAAACGTGAAGCATCGCGCGCAACACGTTTCAGGCTTTACCTGGTCTTGCGTCCGATTCCACCGAAGGTCAAAACTCGCGTCGGCTGGTCGAGGAAAGGGTCGTCGGGCCCTTCTGGATGCCAAAGCGGGACGCGAACCAGCCCGGGTTCGACCAGCTCAAGCCCGTCAAAGAATCGCAAAATCTCGATGCGCGAGCGATCTTTAGTGGGAGTAGGTGTTTGGCCACCGATCTTGACCAGTTGCTCTATGACCTCCGGTGGGGCCTCGTCGCGTGAAGCTTGCGAAATGGCGATGAAACTGCCCGGCACCAGGGCGTCGCGCAGGGTGCGGACTGCACCGTATGCCTCCTCATCATCCGGGATAGAGTGGAGGAGTAGAAGGAGTAGTGCCGCCACCGGTCGGCTGAAGTCGAGCAAGCTCTTGACCTCGGCGTGGTTGATGATCTGGTCTGGTTGGCGAGCGTCGGCCTGGATGGCGGTGGCGTTGGGGATGTCTTTCAGTATGGCCCTGCTGTGCGCCACGGCGATGGCATCTATGTCCACGTACACGATGTGGGCGGCGGGATTGGCTTCCAGGGCCACTTCGTGGACATTGCCGACGGTTGGTATGCCCGAACCGAGGTCGAGGAACTGATCAATGCCCTGCTCGGAGAGGAAATTGACCACCCGGCGCAGGAACGCCCGGTTGACCTGGGCACTCAGTCGTGAATTGGGTAAGACTTTGAGCACTGCCTGGGCTGCCAGACGATCAATTTCGAAGTTGTGATAGCCGCCTAGCAGGCAATCGTATATGCGAGCGATGTTGGGTTTGTTCAACTCCAGTTCGTCAGGGAATTGTATGTCCTGGTTCATTTTTTACTCCTTGTGGGTAGTTGTCACAATTATACACCATCTTTGGCACTTCGTCCAGTCTGAACCTGCCCGGAGTCTCAGGAATCGAGATTTGACAGAAGGGCAAAAGTATGGTATCATAGACGGCGTAGGACGCAGTAAGCTCTTGTTTCGTAGTTCTAACGTGGTATAGCTAGGGCCGCCATCGGCACAGGCTGACAGGCAGAACCAAGAACAAACTAACTCCGCCCTACAGCATATTAAATTAGGGAAGGAGGTATGCCAGTCAGTGAGCGAGAGGATTACCGGCACGGTGAAGTGGTTCAGTCGTGCCAAGGGTTACGGCTTCATTCAGCGCGAGGGCGGTGAGGACGTCTTCGTCCACTTTTCGGCTATCCAGGGCGAGGGTTTCCGCAACTTGGAAGAGGGCGATCAGGTGGAGTTCACCATTGAGGACAGCCCCAAGGGCCCTCAGGCCGCCAATGTAGTGAGGCTCTAATCCCTTTAAGAGGACCGCAGTAAAACACAAGCCCCGACGAGGACGTGGATCGCCGGGGCTTGTGTTTTTATTCAGCTACCCTGGGCCTCGCGCTTGAAATCCACGAAGCGGTAGCCTACGCCCCGCTCGGTGAAGATGTACCTGGGATTGGAGGGGTCCGGCTCGATCTTCTGGCGCAGGTAGGTGATGTAGAGGCGCAGAAGATGGGAGTCGTCCCGATAGGCGTAGCCCCAGACTTTGGAGAGCAGCGTCTCGTGAGTCATCAGCCAGCCGGCGTTGTTGACCAGGTGATAGAGCAGGCGATACTCGGTGGGGCGCAGCTTGATCCTCTCGCCGTGCGCTATCACCTCCCGCCGGTTGAAGTCAATGGACAGCTCGTCGTCAATTTTCAGGACAGTCTTCTCCACTGGCGACGGCATCGCCGTGCGGCGCAGCACGGCCTTGATGCGGCTGGAGAGCTCCCTGGGGCTGAAAGGCTTGGTGACGTAATCATCGGCCCCCAGCTCCAGGCCCCGCACTTTGTCCTCCTCCTCGGCCTTGACAGTGAGCATGATCACCGGCACGTTCGAGATCTCGCGGATGCGTTCCAGGGTCTCGAATCCGTCCATCTCAGGCATCATCACATCCAGCAAGACGAGATTGGGCAGCTCTGTGCGAACTTTGTCCAGGGCCTCCAGGCCGGTGGAAGCCTCGCTAACCCGGTACCCCTCCAGCTCCAGGTTCAGGCGGATGAACTTGATCATCCGTGGCTCGTCGTCCACTATCAGGATAAGCTGGTTTTCAGGCGAAACCATGTCAAGTCCTCTCTCCTCGAAGTCGGTGGCCTTATCATACTATTCAAAGGGAAAATTGTCAACCCTCCTTGAATTGTGGGGAATTCCTGGTATAATACCTTCAGAAACCAGGTTGTCGGGAAAAACCTGGGTTCTCCATCGGTTGCCAGGAGGATACCGTGTACTTCGTGGGGATAGACATCGGCGCGTTGACGGTCAAGGCGGTGGCAGTGGACGAGGCTGGGGCGGTGGTCGCCAGCGATCTGGTCAGGGCCAGACACGATAGCCGCCAGGTGGCCGCCCAGTTGGTGGAAGGGATGTTGGTTCGAGTGGGCATCGCCACCTTCTCCCCTGATGGGGGGGACGAGGGAGGCGCAGGCTACACGATAGTCACCGGCTACGGTCGGGTGACGTACGACGCAGCCGACGAGGAGGTCTCGGAGATAACCTGTCACGCCCGGGGCGCGAACCATCTTTTCCCCACCGCTCGCACGGTCATAGACATCGGTGGACAGGACAGCAAGGTGATCAGGGTGCATCCTCGCGGATATGTCACCGACTTCGCCATGAACGACAAGTGCGCCGCTGGCACAGGCCGCTTCCTGGAGGTGATGGCCGAGGCCCTGGAGGTGGGAGTCGAGGAGTTGGGGCCTCTTTCCCAGCAGTCCCGGCATCCGGTGACCATCTCCAGCACCTGCACCGTCTTCGCCGAGTCAGAGGTCATCGCTCAGATGAGCAGGGGAGCGCCCAAGGCCGACATCGTGGCTGGCATCCACACGGCCATCGCCAACCGGGTGGCTGGGCTGGCAGGACAGGTGGGTCTCGAAGAGGCGGTGATCATGACCGGCGGCGTAGCCAGGAACATCGGCGTGGTGAGAGCCTTGGAGAAACAGATAGGCTTACCCATCCTCCTGCCGTCAGAACCCCAACTCGTCGGCGCGCTCGGAGCGGCGCTTTTGGCCAGAGAGAAAGCGAAGTGATTCGCGAGACCTTCCCGACACCTACGTGGTCGCGAAAATCGTCCACGCAGGTGGGCGACCGGCGCATTCGCGCCCTCCAGAGGCGGTTTCAACCGCTAACTTGCTAACCTGCGCCCATTTTTGCTAACCGCCAGCTTTGAGTGTATACTTAATCTGTACCCATTGCCTTTCTGAAAAGGAGATCCCAATGAAAAAAGGAGCTTTCACTTTTGTGCTGCATAGCCATCTGCCCTATTGTCGCCTGGCGGGGCGCTGGCCGCACGGCGAGGAGTGGCTGCACGAGGCCGCCTCGGAGACCTACCTGCCCCTGCTCAACGCCCTCTACGATTTGACGGAGGGTGGCTATCCCATCAAGCTGACCATCGGCCTGACCCCCGTCCTGGCCGAGCAGTTGGCCGACCCCCTGGTGTTGGACCACTTCGAGCTCTATCTGGAAGAGAACATCGAGGCTGCCCAGGACGACATCGGGCGCTTCCAGAAGGCGGACGAGTCCCACTTAGAGCGCCTGGCCACTTTCTTCCGGGACTGGTACGGCAACATCCTGAATACCTTCAGGGATCGCTTCGGCAGGGACATCGTGGGGGCCTTCAAGAAGCTGCAGGACGAGGGCTATCTGGAGATCATCACCTCCGCCGCCACCCACGGCTACCTCCCCCTGCTCTCCCGCGATTCCTCAGTCTACGGCCAACTGAAGGCCGGCGTGGAGAGCTATCGTCGGCTTTTCGGGCGGACGCCGCGGGCCATCTGGCTACCGGAGTGCGCCTACCGTCCGGCCTTCTACGCCGAGGCCGATGGGAAGCGCTACTACAAGCCTGGGTTGGAGGAGTTCCTGGCCGATCTGGACATCGGGTGCTTCTTCAGCGAGACCCACACCATCGAGGGGGGGCTGCCGGTGGGCAAGGCCGCTGGCGACGCCATCGGCTACGGGGACGTGCCTAAGCGCATCGCCGTGCCCCTGCCCGACTACGTGGAGCCTACCGAGAAAACCACCTACCAGCCCTACTACGTAGCCGGAGGCAGAGGCGAGGGGGCGTATTCGCCCGTGGCTATCATCGGGCGCAACAACCGCACGGGGATGCAGGTCTGGTCGGCCGACTGGGGGTATCCCGGCGACTACGACTACCTGGAGTTCCACAAGAAAGACGGCGTCTCCGGCCTCCGGTACTGGCGAGTGACCGGGGCGCGGGTTGATCTAGGGCAGAAGGATTACTACCATCCCGACTGGGCTGCGTACAAAGTGGGGGAACACTCCCGCCACTTCGCCTGGCTGGTTGGCGACCTGGTGTCCCAATACTACGAAGAGAGCGGCAGATTCGGCCTCATCGCCTCCAACTACGACACCGAGCTCTTTGGTCACTGGTGGTTCGAGGGCATTGATTGGATGCGGGAGGTGCTGAGGATCCTGAGCCAAAGCGAGACGGTAGAGTTGACCACCGCCAGCGACTTTATCGAGCAGCACCCGCCTGAGGACGTGCTGGCCTTGCCGGAGGGCTCCTGGGGTACGGGGGGAGGGCACTGGACCTGGGATAACCACGACACCCGCTGGATGTGGCAGCCCATCCACCAGGCTGAGCGCCGCATGGAGAAGCTCGTGGCCCAGCATCCCGCCGCCCAGGGCGACCTGGCCGCCGTCCTGAACCAGGCCGCGCGGGAGCTCCTGCTGATGCAATCCAGCGATTGGCCCTTCCTGGTAACAACAGGCCAGGCCCGCGAGTACGCCATCGTGCGCTTCAACGACCACCTGGAGCGCTTCAACCAGTTGGCCGAACTCGCCGAGGCCAGGCAGACGGATCCGACTCTGGTTGCAGAGCTCTACGAACGAGACAAGCTGTTCCCCAACATTGATTATCGGTGGTTTGGGGATAGGGAAGGAATCAGGTGAAGCGATGCCTTGGCTCAAACTAATCATCTTCGCTGTCGTATCTGCGGGAATCGTCCACGTGTCGGGGGACTCCTTACGCGATTTGCGCTCCTACGGCTTCTTCCGTTTCTTCGCCTTCGAGTCCATCCTGGTCTTGACCCTGCTAAACCTGACGCATTGGTTCAGCGATCCCTTCTCCGCCCTCCAGATCGTGTCGTGGTTACTGTTGCTTTCCTCGCTCATCCTGGCGGTGCACGGATTCCATCTGCTCTGTGTGATCGGGAGACCAAAAGGCGAGATTGAGGATACCACTACCCTGGTGATGCTGGGTGCCTACAAGTACATTCGTCATCCGCTCTACGCTTCATTGCTATTGCTTGGGTGGGGAGTGTTCTTCAAAGATCCCTCACTTCCCGGCGGCATCCTGGTTCTCGCAGTCTGTGCCTGCGTGACAGCCGCCGCCAGAGTTGAAGAGGCGGAGAATCTCGACAAGTCCGGTGCCGACTACGCCGCATACATGGGAACAACCAAAGCGTTCATTCCATTTTTGTTTTGAAGAACATCAACATAAGCCAGAAGGAGGGTAGAAAATGCTGAAAGAGTTCAAAGAGTTCGCCATGCGGGGCAACGTGGTTGACATGGCCGTGGGAATCATCATCGGGGCGGCCTTTGGCCAGATCGTCACCTCCCTGGTGAACGACGTCCTGATGCCGCCTATCGGCCTGCTGTTGGGGGACGTTGATTTCCCCAACCTCTTCCTGGTTCTGAAAGGGGGGGCGGTAGCTGGGCCGTACGCTTCCCTGGCCGACGCTCAGGCAGCCGGCGCGGTCACGGTCAACTATGGCCTGTTCGTGAACACCGTCATCAGCTTCGTCATAGTCGCCTTGGCCGTGTTTCTCCTCATACGCGGCATCAACCGACTCCAGCGGCAAGAAGAAGCTCTGCCAGCCGAGCCGACCACCAAGGAGTGCCCACACTGCCTGTCCACCATTCCGCTCCAAGCCACCCGCTGCCCACACTGCACCTCTGAATTGGAGGCAACGTAAAGCACGGTGTTGGCTGGCAGAATCCAGTACTTGATTGTCTGGTTTCCTGCCGATTTTCGGGCTGGGCGACAACTGTAACGCGAAAGGATGGATAAGATGCTAACAGAAACAGATTGGCAAATTGTACGTGAGTTCCAGCGCCGCCTGGCGGATGTTGTGCCTGTACTCGACCTGCGTGTGTTCGGCTCGCGGGTTAGGGGCGACGCCGTACCCGATTCTGACCTGGACGTGTTCGTCGAATTGGAAGCGTGCAGCCCTGAACTGCGCCGGCGCATCAGTGAGGTTGCCTGGGAGGTGGGTTTCGAGATGGACCGGATCATCTCCACAGTGGTGACCACTCGGCATGAACTGGAGCACGGCGCGATGGGAGCCAACCCGCTTGTTTTGAACATTGAACAAGAAGGAGTCCGACCATGAAGCCAGAACAGCTTGAAGATCTGCTTTGCTACAGGATGGAGCAGGCTCACGAAACTCTGCGAGAAGCAGAAATCCTGCTCAAGGAGTCCGCCTTGCGTGGCACAATCAACCGTGCCTATTATGCCATGTTCTACGCTTTGCTTGCTCTTCTCGCGACCAAACGACTGGGTACATCCAAGCACAGTGGAGCATTGGCCCTCTTTGATCGAGAGTTTGTAAAGACTGGCGTGTTTCCCCGCGAACTCTCTCGTTCCCTACGTCTGGCTTTTGACCGTCGTCAGACACACGACTATGGTGAAATGGCTCAAGTAAACCGCCAGATTGCTGAGGAAACCTTGGCGGACGCCAAAACGTTTGTGGCAGCCATCGAGTCGCACTTGCGCTCAATTGGACATCTTGTTACTGCTCAAGAAGGAAACGAGTGAAGGCCCTGGCAGTCAGCGACCGGGCAACAGTATCGGCCGGCAGAGCCCAGAGCCCGATTGCCCGATTTCTTGCTCGATTGTTGCCCGATTTATGGAAATAAAAATCCTAACTATCAGCGACAAAGTAGTAGAGAGCCTCTACAGCGAAGCCATCAAACAGCGGTTTGGCGACGTGGACCTGGTGCTGGCTTGCGGCGATTTGCCCCCTTACTACCTGGAGTTCATCGTCACCGTGCTCAACGTGCCCCTGCTCTACGTGTTCGGCAACCACGACCAGGGAATCTACACCTCTGGTGGTCAGTTCAAGCACGAGCCCATGGGGGGCATCAACGTGGACGAGCGGGTGGTGGAAGTCAAGGGACTGCTCATCGGCGGGCTGGAGGGTTCGGTGCGCTACAGCGGTCAGGGCAATCACCAGTATACTGAGCAGGACATGCGGTGGAAGGCGTTACGGATGGTCCCGGCGTTGTGGTGGAATCGGCTGCGATGTGGTCGGTTTCTGGACATCCTGATCACCCACGCCCCACCCTACCGCATCCACGACGGTACTGATCTCTGCCACACCGGCTTCAAGACCTTCCTGCGTTTGATGGACATCTATCGCCCTCGCTACCTGATTCACGGCCACCAGCACGTCTACAGCCCGCATACTACCATTCGCACGACTTACCGTCATACCCAGGTGGTGAATACCTATGGTTATCAGGTGATTCATTACTCTACGGGAGGTGAAAGCTCATGTCCAGACTAATTAAGAGAATATCGGAAAAGGCTGGCCTTCCACCTGGGACCCTCGTCCATGTTGGGGAGGAAAAGGTAGAAAAGACAAAAATTACAATGTTGAATTATGATGAGCTGCATCTTCAAGAAGAAGAACTGGAAACAATTGACGAATGTCTTCCAGTCAAGGATAGACCGACCGTGAGGTGGATAAATGTAGACGGACTTCATCAGGTTGAGATTTTAGAAACAATTGGTGGTTGTTTTGGGTTACATCCTCTTGTACTGGAAGATATCCTCAACACGGGCCAACGCCCAAAGATGGAGGATTTTGGTGACTACATCTACATCGTCCTGAAAATGCTTCATTCCGAAGATGAGAACGACGAAATCGCTGAAGAGCAGCTAAGCTTGATCCTTGGCCCAAGTTTTGTCCTTTCTTTCCAAGAGAGAGAAGGAGACGTTTTTAACGCCATTCGAGAGCGAATCAGGAATGGGAGAGGGCGCGTACGGAAAATGGGAGCCGACTATCTTGCCTACTCTCTGCTAGACTCGGTCGTTGACAACTACTTCATCGTGTTGGAGAAACTCGGCGAAAAGATAGAGTTCCTGGAAGAAGAGTTGGTTACCAATCCAACAACGGAGACCTTACAGATCATCCACGGTTTGAAGAGAGATATGATATTCCTGCGTAAGTCCGTTTGGCCTTTGAGAGAGATTATCAGTGGCCTGGAGAGGGGAGAATCAGCGCTGATTCAGGAATCCACGTTGATATATCTTAGAGATGTGTACGACCACACCATTCAGGTGATTGACACGGTAGAGACATTTCGGGACATGGTTTCGGGCATGCTCGACATTTATCTTTCCAGCGTCAGCAACAGGATGAACGAGGTCATGAAGGTACTGACCATCATCGCTACCATTTTCATCCCCCTCACCCTGGTTGTTGGAGTTTATGGGATGAATTTCCAATACATGCCAGAACTTGGGTGGCGTTGGGGTTATCCCATCGTTTGGCTGGTCATGCTGGCTATTGGGGGGCTGATGCTAGTCTATTTCAGAAGGAAGAGATGGTTGTAGGTGTAGCGGAACCTGATAGCTGAGGAATTGGGATGATTGCGGGAATTTATACTTCACAAGAATAAGAAAGGAGATCACGATGGCAAGTTCTAAGCATTTCACCACTGAAGAAGCCAGGAGGATCGGCGAGGCACTCGGCATTGATTGGAGCGAGTTCGATGTCGAGCAGTACCGGATGGGCCTCGACGTCGAACTCGAGCACGGCACGATCAACCCTGCCACAAACGTGAGCAACGATGCCCCGATAGTGACTGGCAAGATCGCGCTGGCACACTTGAACGAGTTTCCAGACTACTACACGAGACTCGCCCAGATGGAAAAAGAGGCGGAGAATTTCCATGGCGAACATCGGGATACCAAATAGGGCCGGCTTTGCTCGAATGGCTCCGTCAGTCGTTCGATAGCGCAACGATGTGGTGCTCAGCGTGTCAATTGCCGTCGTGGCTGGAGCAGCCGCATCCCTCGCTTTGTCAGCCGACGCATGGGTGGTAGTAGCACCATCGCTGCCGAAATCAAAGACAGAACAGGTTGCTGCAGCGAGGTGACGGTCGAAATGATCCCTTGCCAGACTTACTCCACACTTCGCTCAGAAGGGGTTGGGGATTATCCATAACTCCCCGCGACCCAGTAATCATGAAGAACGGGTATTGACGTTTG
>CAYNWI010000037.1:11104-13376 GCA_964400825.1 uncultured Anaerolineae bacterium
TTTACCAGCGTCCCAGTCTCGATGCTGGAATCTTTGGCACACTGTCACCCGGAGATCGAGCCACCGTCGGAGCGATCACCGGCGATGGATGGATCGGCTTCGACCCAGGCACAGCCCAGGCTGCAAACGTAGGTGTCTTTAGACTGCGCTGGGTGCAACGCAGCGATGCCATCTCGCTCGCAGGCGCGTGCAGCGATCTGCCGGTCGTAGTGGGGCCTCCTGCCGGGGTGTGCTTCACTATGGCCATGGAGGACACACCTGTCTATTCACAGCCGGACTCCTCATCTGCGATGATCGTCACCATGCACAGTGGTGACTACGCCCAGGTGGTAGGCACTGCTGGAGATTGGTTCAAAATTGATCTCAGTGTGGGGAGTTTGGGGCTCAGTCAGAGTGGATGGATGGGCAGTCAGAATGTGAACTTCAATGGGCCGTGTGAAAGTCTGCCGCTTGCGCCGACACCCACTGTGCCAGCAACAACGTATACAGATCCCTTCGCCTACTGTGCGGCGGTCGGCGACCTGGATCAACCGGATGCGCGTTATGTTGGACAGCAGGTACCCGACGTGATCGCCAAAGCTTTGCGGAAAGCTTCCGGGGCAGCGCCAGACGCGCCGCTCGATTGGTTTCTCCAGGGCTCGTACTGGCGCTGCATGGGGGGCAAAGTGTATGGTTGTTTCGTCGGCGCGAACATACCGTGCTGGAGTAAGGCGAACACCGATCGCACTCCCACGGCGGCGGAAACCGAGTTCTGCAAAACGCAGCCGAATGCGGACGGTATTCCGGCCGCCGTGACGGGGCACGAGACCATCTACGAGTGGCGCTGCACCAATGGCACCCCGGAAATCGTCCGACAAGTCCTCCAGGTGGATCGTCGTGGCTTCATAGCCGATTTTTGGTACGAGCTTAGTCTTGACTAGCGCCGGCTCAAACGCTGTCAACGGATTTTTTGAACGGATTGAACGGAGAATGTCACGTGCGGAGTCCCAATCTGTTCAATTCGTTCCCGGAATCCGTTGATAGTTACCCTCATCCCCCGCTTTGACGTGCTGTGAAACATATTATACCAGGAGGTGGATCATGCGTAGCGGTTTTAGCATTGGCCGAATTTTCGGCATCAACATCCGTATTGACTGGAGCTGGCTGTTTATCTTCTTCCTCGTCACCTGGAATCTGGGCACGGTGTTCGGTCAAGCCCATCCAGGCTGGGGACCAACGCTGACATGGGGCGTGGCCATCGTCGCCGCCTTTCTGTTCTTTGCCTCTGTGCTGGCACACGAACTGGCACATTCTTTGGTGGCCAGGACGCAAGGTGTCCCCGTCCGCAGCATCACCCTGTTTCTATTTGGCGGGGTATCGGACATTCAGCGGGAACCCGACTCGCCACGGGACGAGTTCCTGATGGCCATCGTTGGCCCACTGACCAGCATCGTGCTCGGCGGGCTCCTCGCGTGGCTGGCCGGGGCGAGCGCCGGTCCACTGCGAGACACCATGACGAATCCCACCGCAACCATCGCGCGACTGAGTCCACTGACTACGTTGCTGCTGTGGCTGGGATCCATCAACGTCATTCTTGGCATTTTCAACCTGACACCGGGCTTCCCGCTGGATGGCGGACGGGTGCTGCGCTCGATCCTGTGGGCGGTGACCGGTAATTTGCGCCGTGCCACACGCTGGGCGTCGTGGATTGGTCAGGCCATTGCCTGGCTGATGATCATCGGTGGCATTTCGATGGCCTTCGGGGCGCAAATCCCCTTCTTTGGAACGGGCTTTACCAGCGGCTTATGGTTAGCCTTCATCGGGTGGTTCCTCAACAGCGCTTCTGTTCAGAGCTACCAGCAGGTCGTCGTGCACGACATCCTGGAGGGGGTGCCAGTCGAGCGCATGATGCGAACCGACCCGCCGACTTGTTTGCCCGACTGTTCGGTCAGCCGCCTGGTACACGAACACATTATGCGCACGGACGATCAAGCTTTCCCTGTGCTGGGCGATGGTCGGCTCGTGGGGCTTGTGACGCTGGAAGACGTGCGCAGAGTGTCGCGCCATGCCTGGGACACCACTACGGTTAGCGAAATCATGACGCCAGCCGACCAACTCACTGTGGTGACCCCCGACGAGGATGCAGCCGAGGCGCTAAACAAGCTGGTGCAGCGCGACGTACGCCAGTTGCCTGTCCTGCGCGACGGACAGTTGGTCGGGTTGTTGCGCCGCCGGGACATCATCAAGTGGCTGCAACTACAGGCGCAGACGATCAGAGGTTGAACGTCCAGGC
>CAYNWI010000038.1:0-5625 GCA_964400825.1 uncultured Anaerolineae bacterium
ACATCCAACATCCAGTTTCCAGTTGACGAGGAGGAGGTTCCCCGTCGCGAGGCGGGGCTAGGAACACGGAAACACGGATTACACGGAAGCACGGAAGATTCCGTGACCTCCGATCCTCCGTGACTCCGTGTTCAAAAATCGAGTGATCAGCGGAAGCCTCCAGGGATGGCCACGTCCCTCATCTTCCCCTCCTGAGATGTAGCGCCCCGTATAAAACCGCCAGGCGACTGGCGGGACAAAGGGGAGGCGCAGTGGCACGAAGCGGCAGATAAGCAAGTCCGCACCAATCACCAGGGAGGGCCACAGTTGGCCAGGGCTCTCGCTCTGGCTCCCTCAACTCCGTAAGGAACCTCTGGCAACCAAGTGTTGTTGGCTGCTGTTTGTGCAGTCTCCTGATCCTTGTGGAGTTCCCTTGAGCTCCTATGAGTTCTCCTGAGTTCCTTTGGTCGTGGGAACCCTGGACACCCTTTTTCTACACCACACATAATTGCCAAACATAAAACTAAGGAGGAACCATGAAAGTCGGATTCTACGGTCACGTCAGGCAGTATCATGATCTGAAGGAAGAGATTGATGCCGCTATTCTAGAGGTGCTCGAAAGCGGCAAGTACGTGATGGGGCCGACGCTGGCCCGCTTCGAGAAGGAGTTGGCAACTTATTTCGATATGAAGCACGCCATCGGCTGCAACTCGGGCACCGACGCGCTGTGGCTGGCCTTCATGGCCCTGGGCATCGGCCCTGGCGATGAAGTGATCACGGTAGCCAACACTTTCTTCGCCACGGCGGAAGCGGTGTGGATTGCGGGCGCCAGGCCGGTGTTCGTGGACATCGAGACGGATACCTGCAACATTGACCCCACTTTGATCGAAGCGGCCATCACCGACAGGACCAGGGCCATCGTGCCGGTGCATCTCTACGGCCAGCCGGCCAACATGCCAGCCATCGCCGAGATCGCCAGGCGGCACAACCTGCTGGTGATCGAGGACTGCGCCCAGGCCATCGGCGCGGCTGGTGACACGTTCGCCATCGGCGGGCTGAGCGATGTGGTCTGCGTCAGTTTTATCGCCCAGAAGAACCTGGGCACCTTTGGCGACAGCGGCGGCGTCGTCACCAACCGCGACGATATCGTGGACCGCATCCGCGCCCTGCGCAACCACGGCTCGCTCAAGCGGTCGCATCACAGCATGGGCTACAACAGCCGCCTCGACGACCTGCACGCCGCCGTCCTCAGCGTCAAGCTCAAGAGGATTGACCAGTGGAACGATCGCCGCCGAGAGATCGCCGCCATGTACGACGAGGGGCTCCAGGACACCGGCCTCAAGCCCCCGTTTGAGAAGGCGGGCTACAGGCACGTCTACCACCTGTACGTCATCGAGACGGAGCAGCGCGACGAGATGCTCAAGTACCTCAACCAGGCGGGCATTGACGCCAAGACCCATTACCCCATCGCCATCCACCAGCAGGAAGGGTATCCCTGGGGCATGCCCGCCGACTTGAACGTCTCGTTGCCCTTGACCGAGAGGTCGGCGGCCAGAGTCGTCTCCCTGCCCATGTTCCCCGAATTGACGCAGGAAGAGATTGACTACGTGATTCACATCGTCCGCACCTGGGAGGGATAAATGAGCAACCCATCGAAAACCTACACCGTCGCCATTGCCGGGCTGGGCAAACGCGGCACGCATCACGCCGAGGCGTTCTCGCAGAATCCGCGCTTTCAGCTGGTGGGCCTGTGCGACGTTGATCAGGAGCGGTTGGACGCCGCGGCGCAGAAGTTTGGGGTGTCGCACATCAACACCGACGCCGCTCAGATGCTGGCCGATACCCGGCCCGACGTCTTTGCCTTCTGCACCTTGCCCAACATCCGGCTGGCACTCATCCGGGCGGGCGTGGAAGCGGGGGTGCAGCTTATCGCCTTCGAAAAGCCGATGGCGATCTCGACCAACGAGGCTTTGGAGATCATGAAGTTGCTGCGCCAGGCCGGCACCAAGTCGGTGGTCAGCTACCAGCATCGCTATGGCGACCATTACCAGAAGGTGAAAGAGATCATCGCCAGCGGAGCCATCGGGCGCGTCCACACGGTCTACGGGCACGCCACGGGTTGGATGCTGCACATGATGCCCCACCTGATCAGCTACGCGCGCTGGTACAACGATGACGCTGAGGCCGAGTGGGTGGTGGGGCAGGCCGCGGGCAAAGAGAAGTTCGAGGACGTTCACCCTTCGCCCGACTACGTCGCCGGGTTGATCCAGTTTGAGAACGGTGTGCGCGGCATCGTCGAGTGTGGCGAGGGTGCGCCCGACGTGCCTGAAGTGGATTACTGGTGGCGCAAGTGTCGCATCGGTGCGCAGGGCAGCGAAGGCTTTGCCGAAGTTCTGACCGGCGGAGGCTGGCGGGCCATCACCCGTGATTCGAATGGGGTGATCTCAGGCCCTGGCGATATGAACTATGCCCACGACATGCCGCCCTACGTCCAGCAGATAGCCGACTGGCTCGACGACGATGCTCAGGTGCATCCCTGCAACGGCGAGAGCGCGTTCAACGGCTTTCAAGTGATGATGGCTATCTGTCGGTCTGCGGTGCAAGGCGGCAAGGTGTTCCTGCCGCTCGGGCCGGGCGAACCGGAGCTGGAAGTTCTCAAAAAGGCGCTGGCGTGAATCGCGAACGAGCAGCGAAGACTACCAAGAAGCAAACTCGGTAACTGAGAAAACTCACTGGACTGCGGACGCAAGTCCGCCTTTCCATGCTCAAAGCAGACTTGCGTCTGCACTCCAGCCTGTGAGTCCTCCAGTACTGAAACCGGTTTCTTGCACAGTGAGCGGAGCGGACGCGCCATGGAGCAGCCCGCAATGACACGGAGGTGACGATAACAATGTGTGGAATCGTCGGCTACGTCGGCCCTCGTGAGGCCACGCCCATCATCGTCGAGGGGCTCAAGCGTTTAGAATACCGTGGCTACGACTCGGCAGGGCTGGCCGTCATCCAGGACGGGCGCATCGAGGTCCGCCGTGACGTGGGGAAGCTGGCTAATCTGGAGAGGATGCTGGTCGAAAGCCCGGTGGGGGGGAACATCGGCATCGGCCACACCCGCTGGGCCACCCATGGGGCGCCCTGCCCGCGCAATGCCCATCCCCACGTTGACTGCCGGGGCGAGGTGGTGGTCATCCACAACGGCATCGTGGAGAATTTCCTGTCCCTTCGCCAGGAGCTTGCGGCAGAGGGGCATCGCTTCACCTCGGAGACGGACACGGAGACCATCCCCCACCTGGTGGAGAAGTACCTGGCCGAAGGCGGCGATTTGGAGGGGGCGGTGCGGCGAGCGCTGGGGCGCATCAAGGGCGCTCACGCGGTGGTGGTGATGAGCAGTCGAGAGCCGGATCGCATCGTCGCCGCTCGCCTGGGCAACGCCGGCGGGGTGGTGGTGGGCCTCGGCGAGGGGGAGATGTTCCTCGCCTCGGACGTGCTGGCCATCCTGGAGTACACCCGCCGGGTGATCTTCCTCGAGGATGGCCAGATGGCGGTGATCACCCAGGAGGGGGCCAGGTTCACCACCCTCGATGGGCAACGGGTAGCTAAAGAGGCGTACGCCGTGCCCTGGGATCCGATTTCCGCCGCCAAGGGCGCGTACAAGCACTTCATGCAGAAGGAGATCTACGAGCAGGCCCGCTCCATCACCGACACCATCCGCGGGCGGGTGGACTTCGAGGCCGGCCAGGTGTGCCTGGATGGGCTTGGCATCTCGCCAGAAGGGGCGCAGGCCATCGAGAGGATGTTCATCGTGGCCTGCGGCACCTCGGCCTACTCTGCCCTGGTGGGTAAGTTCATGATCGAGTCCCTGGCCAGGATACCGGTCGAGGTGGACTACGGCTCGGAGTTCCGCTACCGCGACCCCTTGATTAACGAGCGCACCCTGGTGCTGGCTCTCACCCAATCGGGGGAGACGGTGGACACCCTGGCGGCGATGGAGGAGGCGCGGAGCAAAGGAGCCAGGCTGCTCTCCATCGTCAACGTCATCGGCAGCCAGGCGGCCCGGATGTCCGACGGCGTCATCTACATGCAGGCCGGGCCGGAGATCGGCGTGGCCTCCACCAAAGCCTTCACCGCCTCGCTGGTTGATCAGTACCTGTTAGCGCTGCACCTGGGGAAGCTGCGGGGGCTAATTGATTCGGCGCGAATGAAGGAGCTGGTCGAGCACTTGGCCGAACTGCCCAACCTGGTCGGTCGGGTTTTGGGAAATGGCAATGACTACGACGCGCTGGCTGCCAAGTACTTCAAGCGGGAGAACTTCCTATACCTGGGGCGGGGGATCAACTATCCCATCGCTCTGGAGGGGGCGCTGAAGCTGAAGGAGATCAGCTACATCCACGCTGAGGGCTATCCGGCGGGGGAGATGAAGCATGGCCCCATCGCTCTCATTGACGAGCGCATGCCCGTGGTGGCCATTGCCGTGCGAGACAGCGTCTACGAGAAGATGGTCAGCCAGATCGAGCAGGTCAAGGCGCGGGGTGGCATCGTCATCGCCCTGGCCACCGAGGGCGACGAGGCCATCGCTGGGAAGGCCGACCACGTCATCCACGTCCCGCCGACCTCGCCGCTCCTCTCGCCGGTGGTCAACGTCGTCCCCTTGCAACTGTTGGCCTATTTCATAGCCGTGCGTCGAGGCTGCGACGTGGATCAGCCGCGCAATCTGGCCAAAAGTGTGACGGTGGAATAGAACCAAGAAGCGGGTGTGTCATTGCGAGCGCAGCGAAGCAATCTCCTACCAGGTTGGGGATTGCTTCGTCACTTCGTTCCTCGCAATGACATCCATAGAAGTTGGGTTGTGGCTGGGGGAAGCTGTGCGAATAGGGGCAAGAGTTTCGACTCTTGCCTCTTGTTGTGTTGTGGGGTATAATGAGTGGGCCATGCGAATTGTGATGATCGGCCTCTTCGGCCTCAGGCCCAAAGGCACCATGAGTTCACGAGCCCTGCCCCTGGCCAAGGCTCTGGTCGCCAGGGGGCATCAAGTGGACATAATAATGCCGCCCTGGAGCTACCCTCAGGACTCAGGGCGGGAGTGGGAGGAGGATGGGGTTAGCATCTGCAACGTCACCCTGCCACCTCGCTTCCCTTTCTTTTGGCACCTGATCGTTACCTGGCGGCTGGTGCGGCAGGCCCTGACCCTGAGACCCGATGCCGTCCACTGTTTCAAGCCCAAGGGCTACGCTGGTTTGGTGGCCCTGGCTCTTTGGTTTTTGAAGAGGTTGGGGTTGACCAACGCGCGCCTGGTCGTTGACAGCGACGATTGGGAGGGGAAGGGCGGCTGGAACGAAATCGAACCCTACACCAGGCTCCAGCGGCGCTTTTTCGCCTGGCAGGAGCGGTGGGGGCTGACCCACTGCGACGCCCTCACGGTCGCCAGCCGAGCGCTGGAGACGATAGTGTGGAGCCTGGGGGTTGAGCCGGGCCGGGTGTTCTACGTGCCTAATGGCTCACCCTTCCCTAGCCCCTCCCTCCGAGGGAGGGGAACTCAGACTCCTCCCCCTGCTAGGGGGAGGCCGGGAGGGGGTGGATTCTGCGACACAGAAGGCTCCACCACCCCCAGCCCCCCCCACCGAGGGTGGGGCACACCCACACAACCCCCAGCGA
>CAYNWI010000038.1:5635-13306 GCA_964400825.1 uncultured Anaerolineae bacterium
CCCCCCCCCCCGCGCTGGGTGTGCGCCTCCCCCCCCCGCCCCCCGGCGGGGGGGGGGGCGGGGGGGGGCGCCGATTCTACGACACAGAAGGCTCACCCTCCCCTGGCCCCTCCCTCCGAGGGAGGGGAAGTGCGCTACTCGCCCAATGTCTACACCATCCGACGGTACTTCTCTACACCCGCTTCTTCGAGTTCCAGGTCGAGCGGGTCGTGGGCATCTTTCAGCGAGTGCTGGCGGAGGTTCCAGAGGCCAGGCTGCTGGTGGTGGGGAGGGGTTTCTTTGGGGAGGAGGAGCGGTTGTCGGCATTGATGCGAGAGGCGGGGATGGACGATCACCTGGTCTACGTTGGCTGGGTCGAGCCAGACGGGCTCCCTGCCTACTTTGCCGCAGCCGACATAGCTATCTATCCCTACGATGACACCCTCATCAACCGCACCAAATGCGCTGTCAAGCTAATAGACCTCATGGCGGCAGGGGTGCCCGTCGTGGCCGACGACGTGGGGCAAAATGGGGAGTACGTCGTCCACGGCGTCTCCGGCCTGCTCGTCCCCGCTGGCGAGACGGACACCTTCGCTCGCCGCGTGGTTGAGCTGTTGCGAGACGAGAACCTGCGGACGAAGCTGGGGAGCGGGGCGCGAAGGCGGGTCTTGGGAGAGTTCAATTGGGGAAAGCTGGTGGTGAGGGTGGAGGAAGCGTACCAAGGGGTAGAGGACTCCTGAGCGGCCCTCATCCCCCTACCCCCCTACTCCCAACCCTGGGAGAAGGGGCAATCACGCTCCCCGCCCCTAGGGTTGGGGGAGGGGTTGGGGGTGGGGGCTCTGGAGAAGGATGTCTTGGGGAACAGAGTCAAGACAGTGTTATCTAGACTTCCAACTAAACGCTGGCTCTACTATTGGCTGCCGGCGCTGCTCTGGATGGGGGTGATTTTTGTTGCCTCCAGTCGCTCTCACCTGCCCTTTTACGTCAACAAAACAGTTGACTTTGCCACCAAGAAGGCGGGGCACGTGACGGAGTACGGTGTCCTGGCCTTTCTCCTCTGGCGGGCCATCTCCAAAGAGAGGGAATGGCTCGCTCTGCCATCGCTCGGCGGGGCTTTTGTGCTGTCGCTGCTCTACGCCATCTCAGACGAGTTCCACCAGACCTTCGTCCTCGGTCGCAGCGGTAGGCTCACCGACATCGGCTTCGATGCCTTGGGTGCGCTCCTGGCGTTGGGCCTGGTTTGGCGGTTTTCCAAAGATGAAAATCTTTCCAAAGAGGCGATCTTGTCGAACTTCGATGCCCTTCAGCTTGATCAGCTCCAGGACGGCCATAAAAGTGACGATGATCTCTTGGCGTGAGGTGGCTTGATCCAATAGCTGATTGAAGCTGACTCGCCGTTGCCTCTCCAATTTTTGCTCAATGAAGGTCATCTTCTCGGCTACGGTGACGGTGAAGGGTGTTACCACTTCGGACACGGGGGGGCGCGGGGGGCGAACGTTCAGGGCGCGCTGCACGGCCTCTACCAGATCGGCCAGCGAGACGTCCTCCAGATCCAACGGCTTGTCCAGCCTGGGCGGCGGGGCGATTCGCACGTAGGCCCTGAGGCCGCTTTCCTCTCTCTGCTTCAGCCCCCCCGCCGCCTCTTTGAATCTCTTGTACTCGATGAGTTGGTGGGCCAACTCATCTCCAATGTCCTCTTCCTCTTCTTCGCCAGGAGCTCCTGGTGGCCGGGGCAGTAGCATCTCGGATTTTATGAGCAAGAGTTTGGCGGCGATGACCAGGAAGTCGGCCAGAGCTTCGGCGCTCAGTTCCTCCAAGAGGCTGATGTAATCCAGATACTGATCCGTCACCTGGGCCAGGGAGATCTTGGTGATGTCCAGTGACTCTTGCTCGATCAGGTGCAGCAAGAGGTCCAGGGGTCCTTCGAAGACGGGTAACCTGACTTCGTAGGGCCTTGTTTCCACCCTCTCAATCATGATTCAATATCCAACCTCTAACCTCCAAGTTGCTGACGGAGGAGATATTTGTTTGCCTCCGCGGCGGCAGCCGGCACCAGGATTAGAGGAGCTACGACCAGCCATTCCCTCAGGCCCAGGAAGGTTGTCTCGAAGATGGGGTCCAGGAAGGGCACGTAGATGATGGCCAGCACGATGATTACCGAGGCCAGCACCGCCCATTGCATCCATTTGTTAGAGAACATCCCGATGGTTCGCAGGGAGTAGCGCTCCGACCGCGACGTGTAGGCTCGGAAAAGTTCCGAGATGGATAACGTGGCGAAAGCCATGGTCTGGGCTGCCCTCAGGTTGTCGGGGAACCAGCGCAGGCCGACGATGAAAGCGGTCAGAGTGGCGGCGGTGATGGCCACGGTCTGGATGGCGATACCTCCCACCATCTGGCGGTTGATCACGGGCTCACCTGGCCGTCGGGGCGGCTGTTTCATGATGCCCGGATCTCCCTTCTCCATCCCCAGAGCCAGCGCAGGCGCACCATCGGTCACCAGGTTGAGCACCAACAACAGGATGGGGGTCAGGGGCACTGGCCAGCCAGCGATCATGGCCAGGAAAATGATCATGATCTCGCCCACGTTGCAGGAGAGGAGATAGTAGACGAACTTGCGGATGTTGGAGTAGATGACGCGCCCCTCCTCCACTGCCGAGACGATGGAAGCGTAGTTATCGTCGGTGAGCACCATGTCCGCCGTCTCCTTGGAGACGTCGGTCCCGGTGATGCCCATCGCCACCCCGATGTTGGCCCGCTTCAGGGCCGGGGCGTCGTTGACTCCATCGCCGGTCATGGCCACCACGTGGCCTCGCTTCTTGAGGGCCTCCACGATGCGCACCTTGTGCTGGGGCGAGACCCGGGCGTAAACCTCCACCCCCTCGACTATTTCGGTGAAGGTCTCATCGTCCAGTTGATCGAGCTCGGCGCCGGTCAGCACTCGGCCGCCTGGCGAGAGCAGGTTCAACTCCTCGGAGATGGCTACGGCCGTGTTTTTGTAATCGCCGGTGATCATCACCGTCTTGATGCCGGCTCGCCGGGCCACTTCGATGGCGTCTTTCACCTCTGGCCGGGCCGGGTCAATCATGCCGATGAGACCCACGAAGGTCAGGTCTCGCTCGATTTCCTCGACGGTCGGATGCCTGGGGACCTCCGCCAGGGGCCGATAGGCTACTCCCAGCACGCGCAGGGCGTTGGAGGCCAGCGCCTCGTTGACCTCCAGAATCCGCCGGCGTTTCTCAGCCGTCAGTGGCCGCTCCTGGCCGTCTTCGACAACCTCGTGGCACAACCCGATGGTAATGTCGGGTGCTCCCTTGACGTAGGCCACGTAGCCGCCCCATTTGGGGTCGGGGTGGATAGTGGTCATCCGCTTGCGCTCGGAGTCGAAGGGAATCTCGGCCAGGCGGGGATAGTCCCTCTCCAGCGCGTCCCTCCAGAAGCCAGCCTTGGCCGCCGCCACTACCAGCGCCCCTTCGGTGGGATCGCCCACCATGCGCCAGCCCTCAGCTTCCTCACCATTGGTGTCTTCTTCCAGCCGAGCGTCGTTGCAGAGAAGCCCGGCCCGCAGGAGCAAATTCGAGCCGGGGTAGCCCGTCAGGTCAACGGGGCGCCCGTCGTCGCTGAACTCCCCTGCTGGATTATAGCCCTCGCCGCTGAGGCTGAGAATGGTGCGATCAACGTAGATCTGCACCGCCATCATCTTGTCCTGGGTGAGGGTGCCCGTTTTGTCGGAGCAGATGGCGGTAGCGCTGCCCAGGGTCTCCACCGCAGGCAGCTTTCGGATCAGGGCGTGGCGCTTGATCATCTCCTGCATCCCCAGGGCCAGGCAGATGGTGACCACGGCTGGCAACCCCTCGGGGACGGCGGCGATAGCCAGAGTCACTGCCACCATGAACATGTCCACGATGGACTGCTTGAAGGTATTCAGGTAGGCCAGCGGGCCACTGCCTGCCTGGAGGATCATCCCCACCTCGGTGTCTCGCAGCACGCCGACGATGAACACGATTCCACAGACGGCCAGGCAGCCGATCCCCAGCCACTTGCCCAATTGATCCAGCTTGACCTGGAGGGGGGTCGGTTCCTCCTCGTAGGATTGAATCATCTCGGCGATGAGGCCGATCTCAGTGCTCATGCCCGTGTTGACCACCATGCCCCTGCCCCGCCCGTAGCTGGCCAGGGTGCTCATGTAGGCCGAGTTGCGACGGTCGCCCAGCGGGAGGCCCTCCTCTAGCACCAAGTCGGCTTCTTTCTCCACCGGCACCGACTCGCCCGTCAGCGATGCCTCTTCGACGCGCAGATTCGCGCTCTCGATGAGTCGCACATCGGCCGGGATGTAGTTGCCCGTCTCCAGTAGCACCACATCGCCAGGCACCACCTCGCGGGCGGGGATGGTGAGCAGGTGCCCATCGCGGAGCACCTCGGCGTTGGGGGCGGCCATCTTCTTCAGAGCGGCCAGGGCCTCCTCGGCCTTGGACTCCTGGACGACCCCCAGGATGGCGTTGAGGATCACGATGGCCATGATGGCCCCTGAGTCCAGGTATTCGCCCAGGAAGAAAGAGACAATCGCCGAGACGATGAGGATCAGCACCAGGAACTGGTTGAACTGCTCCAGCAGCATCTTCCAGAAGCTTATCCGAGGCCGTTCCTGAAGCTCGTTGGATCCGTATCTCTCCAAACGGGCCTGGGCCTCCTGCGAAGTTAGACCTCGCTTGAGGTCAGTTCCCAGAGCCTCGGCTACCTTTTCAACTGTTTTGGTATACCAGGCGGATTGCGGATTGCGGGTTGCGGATTGCGGAAAATTGTCGTTCACTTCGTGCCTCGTTTCTCGTTAACTTGTTGCCTCGTTACCCATTTCCCAGGTCAGCTCACCAACGCGATGAGGGGGGTGAGGGTGATGGGGCTGGCCAGGGCAGAAAGGAAAACCACGCTGGTTACGAATTCTGGCTTGACGTCGAACTCGATGGCCAGCACCGTTGTTGTCACGGCGGTGGGCATGCTGGCCTCGACGACGCAGGCCTGCAATGTTGGGCCCGACAGGCCCAGCCAATTGGCCAGGGGCCAGGCGATGATGGAAGCAACGGCCAGCCTGATGAAGGCGGCCAGGCCTGCGGTCTTCATCCCTTGAGTCAAGGGGGTCTTGGCCAGTTGCATCCCCAGCAGCAAAAGCATGAGGGGCACGGCCCCCTGGCCCACCATATCCACCGCCTTGAAAACGGGCGATCCTGTTACGGTCAGATTGATCAGCTTGACGAAAACTGCCAGGAACACGGCGTAGACGATGGGCACTTTGAAAACGTTGCTGAGAGCATCACCAGCTCTGGCTTGGCCCCGGGAAGCGAGATAGACGCCGGTGGTGTTCACGAGCAAGCTACTCACTACAAAGTAGATTACGGCTCGAGCCAGGGCCTCATCACCAAAAGCGAGTTGATTGACCGAGAGGCCGTAGTTGCCGGAGTTCACGAAAAGGGTGGCCAGCAAGAACGCGCTCTCCATGGCTCTATCGAAGCGCAGCGCCCTGGCCACGCCCCAGGCGACCAGCGCCACGAACAGGGTGATCAGTATCTCAAAGGACGCGATGCCCCAGAACTCTCCGCCGCTAATAGTGGATTTGACCAGGGAAGAGAAGACCAGGCAGGGGGTGAGGGCGTAGAAGATGGTCCTGGAAACGGACTTGATCTCTATTTTCAGCCTGCGTTCGAGGGCATAGCCCAGGCCAATGGCGATGAAAACGGGTACGATGTTGTTATAGAGTATGGCTGACAGGGCCTTCACCATTCGTTTGTGTCGGGGAAATCATCAAAGGATATGTCAAAGAAACCGTGCATGAACTCCAGGTTTGTCAAAGCTTCCTCCACCGCCTCGCACAGGAACTCGTCCCCATCTTCGTAGCAGGCGTACAGGATGCGGCGGGCCTCGTTCCCTCCGATCTGCCCCAGAGCCCAGATGGCCGCTTCCAGCACCTCGCGGTCAGGATCATTGATCAGGTTGGCCAGGAAGGGCACGGCTTCCGCGAGTTGCAGCTCACCGCTGGCCATGGCTGCTTCATAGCGCATCTCTGGCCTGGCGCTTTCCAGCTCATTGATCACCAGGTCTGACCAGTAGGGGTCCGCGCTGCGTCCCATAGCGAAGACCGCGCTGGTGCGCATTCGCTCATCCTCGTCGTAGTAGGCCGCCTCGATGATCTCCCGCACACCCTCGTCGCTAGAGTGAGCGATGGACTCGATGGCCCTCCGCCGCACTTCCAGGTCTTCAAGTGAGGAATGGATGGTCTCTAGCAGTGCCTTTCGCACCAGAGCGAAAGGGCGGGCCTTTAACTTATCCAGCTCGCCCAGGAGGACGTAGCGGCCCAACGACTTGGCGGCCTCAGCCCGTACTGAGATCGAGGGATTATCTTGCAACAGGGTGATCAGCGGGTTGATCAGAGCGGTGTCATCGTCTTCCCACAGCCCCTCAATGGCTGCCGCTCGCACCCTCTCGTCCTCGTCGTCCAGGCAAAAGCGAAACACCGGGCCAAAATTCACCTCGAAGCTGGCCTCGGCTATCTCTACCAGGAGGTTGATGATCTGGCGGCGGCGCTCGATGGCCATCGAGGGCCAGGCTTTTTGGAACAGCAGTGTCTCGTCCCTGTCCATCCCCGACAGGCCGTACAGGCTGGATATGGAGAGGCGATTCTCAGCGTCGCCTATTTGCTGGAGTAGTTTCTCGAAATTCGATAACATTGCCTTACCTAGCCGTGAAACGTGATGCGTAAAGCGTAATGCGCAAAACGTAAGACGTGGTCTGTGCCGGTTACTTTTTACTTTTTACGTTTCACGTTTCACGTTATGGCGGCAGAATCGGCTGACCGCTCAGCAGGCGAACGACGTCTTGGTAGGAGACGATCAGCAGCAGGCCCACGAGGATGGCCATTCCCACCAGGTGAACGAGCCCCTCCCTTTCCGGAGCCACCCTCTTGCCGCCGCGCAAGGCTTCGAGAGCGATGAAGGCCAGACGCCCACCGTCCAGGCCAGGGAAGGGCAGCAGGTTAAAGATGGCCAGTTGGATGCTGAGGAAAGCAGTGAATTGCATCAGGGCTATCAGGCCGGACTTGGCGATCTCGCCAGTCGCGGCTACTATCCCCACTGGCCCTGTGATGTCGGGGGCGATGACCCCCTGGATCATGTCCGCCACTCCGGCAAAGATGGCCACGACGATATCTACGAGCATCCGGCCCGCCATCGGGATCGCCTCCCAGAGGGAATAGCGCAGCTTGTCTGCTCCCACAATATCCACAGTCTGGATGATCACGCCCATAGCCCCTTCGTTGGCTGGCGGCTCCTGACGCGGCGTCAAGCGGACGGGCATGGTTTCCTCACCCCGCTTGATGCTGAGAGTGACTGTCTCGTCCAGCCTCTCTTTGGTGTAGCGGCCGAGCTCGTAGGTGTTGCGAACAGTCAGGCCGTCAATGCTCAGTATGGTGTCGCCTTCTTGCAAGCCCGCCACCGCCGCTGGCGAGCCAGCCGCGACGCCGACGATAGCTACCGAGCCGGTAGGGATGTCGAAGCCGATCAAACCAACGCCGATGAACAGAAGAAAGGCCAGGGCGATGTTCATGAACGAGCCAGCCAGGAGCGAGCCGGCGCGAGCCAGCTTGCTCTTGGCGGCGAAGCTGTCGGGGTGGGTGGGGTCTTCCTCGCCCAGCATCCGCACAAAGCC
>CAYNWI010000039.1:0-6817 GCA_964400825.1 uncultured Anaerolineae bacterium
GGGGCGGGGGGGGTGGGGAGCCCCGGTCCCCCCCCCCCCTGGTTTGGTTGGGGGGCCCAGGGGGAGAGGGCCATTGCAGCACCCACCTCCAGCCCCCCCCGCCCCCCCAACTCTGGGGGGGAAGCGGGGGAGGGGAGTCCCAATTCCCCCTCTCCCAGGGTTGGGAGAGGGGCCAGGGGGAGAGGGCCATTTCGTAAGCAAAGGCGTTGAGCAAATGAAAGGGAATCGCTTAGTCTTCCTCCTGGGACTGGCTTGCCTGATAGCGGCCCTCGCCACAGGGCGAGACCTGTTCTACAACCTGACCTATCTTATCGCCGCCGTCATCGTCCTCTCCTACCTCTGGACCTGGACCAGCATCCGCTGGGTGCGCGTTGCCCGTCACCTGTGGGCCAGGAAGGCCGAGGTGGGCAAGACATACGAGGAGAGATTCGTGGTGCGCAACACCAGCCTCCTGCCCAAGCTATGGCTGGAAGTCCGTGATCATTCGGAGCTGCCCGACCACCAGGCCAGCTACGTGCTGAACTCGTTTGGAGCTCGCAGGGAACGAGGTTGGACGGTCAGAACCCTATGCCGGCAGCGAGGCCGCTTCACTTTGGGCCCCATAACCCTGACCACCGGCGATCCCTTTGGCCTGTTCAAGATGCAGCGCGAATTGGCCCAGACCTCGACCATAATCGTCTACCCGGCCATCGTTGAGCTGACGAGCTTCGCCACCCCCAGCGGGCAACTGCCTGGCGGAGACGCTCTCCGTCGCCGCACCCATTACGTCACCACCAACGTCCGCGGGGTACGGGACTATGCGCCGGGCGACAGCTTCAACCGCATTCACTGGCCTTCCACGGCCCGCAAGGAACGGCTGATCGTTAAAGAGTTCGAGCTGGACCCCCTGGCCGACGTCTGGCTGTTCCTGGATATGGACAAGTCGGCTCAAGCGGAGCTAGAATGGGAGCCCGTTCTCGAAAGACGTGAGCCAGCTCTCCTCTGGACCAGGCGGCCCCGGCTGGAACTGGCCCCCTCCACCGAGGAATACGGCGTGACCGTCACCGCCTCCCTGGCCAAGTACTTCATCGTCCGCAACCGGGCGGTGGGAATGGTGTCCTATGCTCAGCAACGGGAGGTGATTCCCGCCGACCGAGGCGAGCGCCAACTCTCCAAGATTCTGGAGACTTTGGCCGTGATCAGGGGCGGAGGGAGAATACCGCTGGCCCAGGTGATGGCCGCCGAGGGCCTGCACCTGGGACGAGGCACCACCATCATCGTCATCACCTCCTCCCCCGACAAGGACTGGGTCACCGCTTCGCGCCACCTGGAACAGCGGGGCTTGAGAGTGATCGCCGTGCTCGTCGCGCCCGACAGCTTCGGCGGGGAGTGGGGAGTGGAGGAAGTGATGGCCGAGCTGGCCGCCGGTGGCACCACCACCTACATCGTGAGGAAGGGCGACGACCTGGCAGTAGCCCTCAGCCAGAGGGCGTGGGGCATCACCGAGCGGCCTCGCTACATTTTGAGGAAGTGAGAGAGGGAAGTGCACCCAAAGAAGCCCGAAACAGTTACCCTGCGCGACGGTACGACGGTGACCATCCGTCCTATCCGCCCGGACGATGCACCGCGCCTGCAAGCGCTCTTCGGCCGTCTCTCGCCGGAGAGCATCTCGCTTCGTTTTCTGGGGCAACCCAAAGAGCTGCCGTACGAACAAGCCAGGCTACTGGCCAACGTGGACTACCAGAAGCGGATGGCGTTGGTGGCCACGCGCGAGCAGGGCGGCGAAGAGCACATCATAGCCGTGGCCCGCTACGCTGTGGATCCAGCGGCCGACCCCGACCTGGCCGAGGCCGCGATTGTCGTCGAGGACAAGTATCAAAAGCGGGGGCTGGGCACGCTGCTGCTGACACGGCTGGTGGCCTATGCCCAGGCGCACGGCATCCGCGCCTTCAGGGCTACCATCCGCCAAGATAATGCCCAGATCATGCGCTTCGTTCGGCGCAGCGGACTGCCGACCGACAGCAGGCTAGAGGCGGGGGTGTGGGAGATCGTGGTGAAATTGGAGCCCGAAGCTGACCACTGATACACGGTTGACATCATCCGGACAACTGACCAGACCTGGTAACGATGTCTTGCGCAAAAATACCCACCACGGCTTGACAGAGCGTCGAAGGTGTGCTATAATTTAAACGTTTAAGCAGCAGGGTAACTGGCCCTGTATTTTTTAGCTGGGCGAGTTAAACGTTTAAGCGAGGCAGGATGCCAACGATTAAGGATGTGGCCAAAAAAGCCGGTGTCTCTATCGCCACGGTGTCGTACGTGCTCAACGATAGCGGCGCGGTGGGCGATGAGACGCGCCAGCGCGTATTGCAGGCCGTGCAAAAGCTGGGCTATCGGCCCAGTGTCATTGCCAAAGGTTTGCAAGCCCGCAAAAGCCGCATGATCGGCTACTCCTGGCGCCCGGTGCCGCCCGATCAGTTTAACCCCATCCTGGAAAAGTTCATCCACAGCATGGCCGAGGCCGCCGCCCGACACGATTATCACATCCTGACCTTCCCCTGTCCCGAACCGCACGACGAGGTAGACGTCTACCGCGAGATGATCGAGAGCGGTCGGGTTGACGGTTTTATCCTCCCTAACACCAACCTGAACGACCGGCGCATTCGCCACCTGCTGGACGTTGGCTTTCCCTTCGTCGCTTTTGGTCGCTCCAACCCTGACTGGGATTTCCCCTGGGTGGATGTGGACGGCGCCGATGGCGTGAAGCAGGCAGTGGTCCACCTGCTGGAACTGGGCCACCGGCGCATCGCTTGCCTGGCCTGGCCAGAGGATTCGCTCACCGGGCAGTACCGGCTGGACGGCTATCGGGCAGCCATGGCCGGCACCGCGTTGCCGGTGGATCCAGCCTGGGTCGTCCGCATCCCAAACGACTACCACCACGCCTATCGAGCTACCCAGACCTGGCTGGCCCTGCCGGCCGACCGACGGCCCACGGCTATGGTGGCCCTGACCGATCTGATGGCCATCGGCGTGCTCAACGCTGCTACCGATGCCGGCCTGACGGTCGGACGAGACCTGGCAGTGGTCGGCTTTGACGACGCCCCCATCGCCAGCTATCTGCGCCCCTCCCTCACCAGCCTGCGCCAGCCCATCGCCGAAGTCGGGGAACGAGTGGTGACCATGCTGATAGACCTGGTGCGTGGCGAGACGCCGTCGCCGGCCCAGGTGTTACTCAAGCCCCGGCTCATCGTGCGCGATTCGACGGCCCTCAGGAATGGGTGAGCAACTGGGAACGGACGGGGCTATCAACATGTTGTTCGCGTTGTTTGTTGAAGGCAAGGTGCTCTAAATGGAGACTGCCTCCCCAACTATCGCAGCTTTCATCTTCGACCTGGACGGCGTGCTCACCGACACGGCAGAATATCACTACCGAGGTTGGAAGCGGCTGGCCGATGAATTGGGCATCCCTTTCGACCGCCAGCGCAACGAACTGCTGCGCGGCATACCCCGCCGTCGCTCCCTCGAACTACTGCTGGACGGCCATCCCGCCACCGAGTCGCAAATGCAAGAGTGGATGGAGCGCAAGAACCGCTACTACGTCGAGTTGATTCAGCAGATGACGCCCGCCGACGTCCTGCCTGGCGCGCTAGACTTGCTGGAGGAACTACGGCAGGCGGGGATCAAGATCGGCATCGGTTCAGCCAGCAAGAACACCCACTCCGTCCTCGACCGGTTGCACCTTTGGGACTACGTGGAGGCCGTGTCCGACGGCTACAGCGTCCAGCGCCAGAAGCCTGCGCCTGACCTTTTTCTCCACTGTGCCCAGCAACTCGGAATTGACCCCAGCCAGGCCATAGTCGTCGAGGACGCTGCATCGGGCGTGGAGGCAGCGCTGGCGGGCGGCTTCTGGGCCATGGGTTTGGGGCCGGAGGAACGAGTTAGCGCGGCCCACGTCGTCTTCCCCAGCCTGGAAGGCGTCCACCTGCACGACATCCTGTCTGCACTACGCAATACGCAACACGCAACGTGCAACTGGCTCATCCGCGAAACCGAATTCGACCCCGACAGGCTCCACCACCAGGAAACCGTCTTCACCATCGGCAACGGCTACCTGGGGACGAGGGGGACCTTCGAAGAAGGGTATCCCGGCGCTCGACCCGCCACCCTGATCCACGGCGTGTTCGACGATGCGCCGATCGTGCACACCGAACTGGCCAACGCGCCCGATTGGCTGCCCTTTGTCCTGCTGGTGAACGGTGAGCGCTTCGGGCTGGATCGTGGAGAGGTGCTGGACTACGAGCGGACGTTGGATCTGCGTCGTGGCCTGTTGACCCGCCAGGTGCGCTGGCGCAGTCCCGCCGGGCACACGGTGGACATCTGCATCGAACGCTTCGCCAGCCTGGCCGACCAGCACCTGCTGGCCATCCGCTACCAGGTGACTCCCCTCGACTTCGACGGTTGGATCGAGTTCCGAGCGGGCATCAACGGCCACGTGGACAACGATAGCTGGCAGCACTGGGATTGGGTGGATCAGGGAAACGAGATAAGTACAGTGTGGTTGCACAGCCGCACCCGCGGCTCCGGCCTGGAGCTGGGCCAGGCAGCAGGGCTGTTGATCCGAGGCGGCCGTGAGGTACGAAGGCAGGTGATTGATTGTCACAACAACCCCACTGTCGTGGCCAAATGCCGAGTCGAGCAAGATCGCACGGTCATCGCCGAAAAACTGGTCACAATCTTCACCTCACGCGACTTGGAGCGCGATATCGTCGTTGACGCAGCTCTGAACAAATGGGAGCAACTGTTCGAGACCCGGTCGTATTACAAAAAGCTCCGTGACGCTCACGAGGCGGCCTGGGCCAAAGTGTGGGCCGCTTCGGACGTGATCATCGAGGGGGACGACGCCGCGCAGCAAGCCGTGCGCTACAACCTCTTCCAGTTGCTCATCGCCGCCCCGCGTCACGACGACCGCGTCAGCATCCCCGGCAGGACGCTGAGCGGCTTCGGCTATCGAGGGCACGTCTTCTGGGATACAGATATTTTCATGCTGCCGTTTTTCACCTTCACTCAGCCCAAGCTGGCCCGCAACCTGTTGATGTATCGCTATTACACGCTGCCAGGGGCGCGACGAAAGGCTCGCAGTAACGGCTACGAAGGCGCCCAGTACGCCTGGGAGAGCGCCCTGACTGGCGACGAGACGACGCCCCGCTGGGTGCCCGGCTCCACGGGGGACTTGATTCGCATCTGGACCGGTGATATTCAGCTTCACATCAGCGCGGACGTGGCCTACGCCGTCTGGCAATACTGGCAGGTCAGCGGCGACGACGAGTTCATGCGGGACTACGGCGCCGAGATCATCCTCGACACCGCCGTCTTCTGGGGCAGTCGCGCCGAGTACAACGCCGAGCGGGATCGCTACGAGATCAACGACGTCATCGGCCCCGACGAAAACCACGTGCACGTGAACAACAACGTCTTCACCAACCGCATGGCGCAGTGGCATCTGGAGACGGCCCTGGAGACGTTGGCCTGGCTGCGGCGCGAACACCCCGACAAAGCGGCTGAGCTAGAGGAGCAGCTTGACCTGAGCCCTGAGCGACTGGCTCATTGGGCCAACATCATCGGTTGCCTGTACATTTTGCACGACCCTGAGACGGGACTGATGGAGCAGTTCGAGGGGTTCTTCGAGTTGGAAGACCTTGACTGGCAAGCCCTGGAGCCCCGCAGGCGATCCATCCAGTCACTATTGGGAATCGAGCGCACCAATCAAGTACAGGCCCTCAAGCAGCCGGACGTGTTGATGCTCCTGTACCTGCTGGGCGACCAGTACGATCTGGAAACCAAGCAGGTCAACTGGGACTACTACCAACCGCGCACCGATCACACCTATGGCTCTTCCTTGAGCCCGGCCATCCACGCTGTCCTGGCCTGTGAGCTGGACATGGCTGAGTTGGCCTACGAGCACTTCATGCGCGCCGCGCTGGTGGACCTGGAGGACGTGCGGGGGAACACCGCCGATGGCGTCCACGGCGCTTCGGCCGGCGGGGTGTGGCAGGCGCTCGTCTTCGGCTTCGCTGGGCTGCGGCTCACCGCCGATGGCTATACTCTCAACCCACGACTGCCCACCCATTGGCGGCGACTAGCCTTTAGCTTCCAGCATCACGGCTTGGAAGTGCGCGTTGATCTGCCGGGCAGTAGTCTCACCAAGAGGAGGTGATGTAGGAAAAATAAAAGCTGACTTAACCGAAGGCAGCTAGAGCTGCCAAATCACATTAGAGAAGGAGAAGAGAAATGAAACGGAAAATGTTTTTAAGTGTGCTGGTCTTGGTAGCCATGCTGCTTGCAGCCTGCGCACCCAAGGCTACCCCTACCGCCGTGCCACCTACGGCCACTCCTAAGCCGGCCGAACCCACCGCGACGCCTAAGCCAGAGAGCAAATGTCCCCTGGCCGTCGAAGAAGGCGCGACCATCGTCTTCTCCGGCTGGGGTGACGAGACAGAGCAGAACATCTACCGCGACTCCATCGCCCGCTTCAGTGAGGTCTGCCCTGGTGTCACGGTGGACTTCCAGCCGATTCCTGCCGACTTCCAGACCACCATCAAAGCCCGCATGGCCGGCGGCACAGCGCCCGACGTGTTCTACGTGGACGACCAACTGATGGCCGCCTTTGGCCCCACGGGTCAACTTTTGCCTCTGGACGACGTCATGGCCGAAGCGGGGGTTCAGCGCAGCGACTTCATCGAGGCCCTGCTGACCATCTTCACCTACCAGGGCAAGACCTACGGCCTGCCCAAGGACTGGGGCACGCTGGGCCTGGTCTACCTGCCCGAGGTCTTTGAAG
>CAYNWI010000039.1:6917-13054 GCA_964400825.1 uncultured Anaerolineae bacterium
TTGACCTGGTGGTGGATGCCAACGACGCCGCCATCGCCCAGGGCGGGCTGGTGGGTCGCGTGGCCTACTGGGGCCCCTGCACCGGGCAGGTCAACGACACCATTAGCCAGGCTCTCAACCGCGCCTACCTGGGTGAGCAAAACGTCAAAGACGCCCTGGAGCAGGCCAAGCAGGAAGCCGACGAGATCCTGGCTACCTGCGGCCAATAGTCCGTAGCTCAAACCGTTCAGGGGCGATCCTCCGTGGTCGCCCCTGAACACACCTTGTTATTGCGAGTTTTCCATGGCGCATCGCGCCATCCGTAGAGGTAGAAACGTCCCACCCTCACCCCTTCGCTCCACTCAGGGCAGGCTCTGACCCTCTCCTTGCGAGGGAGAGGGGACTTGCCTCCTCGCCCCTTTGGGGAGAGGGCGGGAGTGAGGGGAAATTTTCGAGAGTCGAGGAGATGAACTATGGCGACAGCAATCCAAAAGCGGCGCAGCACGTGGCGTGACCCACGCAAGCGGCGCGAGGCGCTGACCGCGTACGCCTTTATTTCACCTTATTTGATCACCACTCTGATATTCACCGTCGGGGTGATCGCCTTCGCCGTGTACATCAGCTTCACTCAATACAATCTATTCTCCTCGCCAGAATGGGTGGGAGTCAAGAATTACGTGGATGCCATTGCGAAGCAGGACTTTCGACGCAGTCTGGTGAACGTCAGTTGGTACGTGCTGATCGTGGTGCCCACCCAGACCGCGCTGGCCATCCTGCTGGCGGTGCTGCTGAACGCCCCCATGCGCGGTCGGCAGTTCTTCCGCACGGTTTTCTACGGCCCCAGCGTCACGTCGTCGGTGGTTATCTCCATGATCTTCTGGTGGCTGTATCTCAAAACCGGCTTCTTGAATCTCTTTCTGACCGAGGGCCTGGAGCTGATTGGCGTATCGTTCAAGACCATCAACTGGCTCAACGATCCCCGTGGTCTTATCCAGTTGATCGCCCGAATGTTTGGTGGAGACATCCCCATCCAGTACTGGTACCTGCGTGGACCGAGCGTTACCTGGATGGCCATCATGTTCCAGAATATCTTCACTACCGCGCCGACGTTCATGGTCATGTTCCTGGCCGCGCTGCAGGACATCCCCCCCGCGCTCTACGAAGCAGCGGCGATTGACGGCGCGAATAAGCGGCAGCAGTTCTGGAAGATCACACTGCCCATGCTGCGGCCGATCATCCTGCTGGTGGTGGTGATGGGCACGATCGGCACCTTCCAGATTTTCGATCAGGTCAAAATCCTGACCGGTGGCGGGCCGCTCAAGACCACCCTGGCTCCGGTGTTCCTGATCTACCGCGACGCATTGGGCACTTCGGGGCCGCCCCGCATGGGCTTCGCGGCAGCGATGGCCTTCCTCCTGGCAGCGATCATCTTCGTCTTCACGTTTATCCAGCGCCGATTGATCGAGCGGGGCACCGAGCAATATTAGGAGGGTACGATGACCACAACCGCTGCTAAAACTACCGTGCCGGGGCGCGCACGCAGAAGACCCATGAGTTTCTACGTTAGCCAAGTGACTCGCTACGCGATGCTGTGCGTCATCGGTCTGATACTATTCACGCCCTTCATCCTGGCCTTCCTGGGCTCCTTCAAGTCCAACGCCGAGATCGTCGCCTGGCCACCTACCCTCCTGCCCGCGAAGTGGCGTCTTGAGAACTGGGTGGAGCTGTTTGCGACGGACATGGGGGGCCTGCCTCAAGAGAGCGGTATGATCGCCTTCGGGGGAACGATGGGGCTGGTGGCCTTTCTTCTGGCCCTGGTGATGGGGCGCATGTCATCCATCTCAGGAGAAGAAAAGCGCACCTTGATCGCCCTGTTGCTGGCGGCGGTGGCGGCCACGGTGGTCGCCTGGGGGCTGATCACAGCAGTGGGGAGTGAGGAGCCTTTCATTGAGAGGTTACTGATGGCCACCGGGGGCCTGCTGGCTCTCTCCCTGGTTGGATTTGGCGTTGCCGCCGTGTTCAAACAGCGTCAGATACATCTGGCGGCCGAGTTCCTGCTGTGGCCAGCAATGGCTCTCATCTTCGGCTGGTTGATCCAGACAGAGAACCTCATCCTTCCTCTGGCTCTGCTCTGCGTGGCCGTCCTCCTCGCCGTCATCTACAGGGGCCGAGGGGTCGCTCAATTCACCAGCCTGTCCATCGCCCTGACCGGCGGCCTGGCGGTCACGCTCATCTTCTATGCTCTGGTCAAGGCGGCCGGTGGGGCCACCTTCGTCCGCTGGGTGCTGAACACGGCCATCCTCTCGCTAGGAACAGCTATATTTCAGGCCATCTTTTGTTCCATGTCCGCCTACGCCTTCGCCCGGCTGAGGTTCCCCGGTCGGGATGCCATCTTCTCCTTCATGCTGGCCTCCATGATGATTCCGGGCGCGGTGACGCTGGTGCCATCCTACGTGTTGATGGCCAAGATCAAGCTGGTGAACACTCCCTGGGCGCTGGTTCTGCCCGGCATTGTGGGCGCTTTCGGCATCTTCCTGCTCACCCAGTTCTTCAAATCCGTCCCCGTTGAGCTGGAGGAAGCGGCCTTTATTGATGGAGCTTCCAGGTTCCAGATTTACTACCAGGTAGTGCTGCCCCTGGCCCGGCCGGCGTTGCTGACGTTGTTCATCCTCCAGTTCCAGGGGATGTGGAACGCCTTCCTGGGCCCCCTCCTCTACCTCAACACGCCCGACATGTACCCGCTCAACATAGCACTCCTGATGTTCCAGCAGCAGTACAGATATGCCTGGAATGTAACCCTGGTAGGAGCCATGATCAACGCCGCCCCCATCCTGGTGTTGTTCTTCGTCTTCAGCAAATACTACATCGAGGGTGTATCCTACGCCGGGCTGAAGGGTTAGCCTATCTATGCGCGCGAGGAGCTGCTTCCTGCTACTTGCCCTCTTGCTGCCAGCCTGCAGCCAAATGGAGATGCCCACCTTGACCCCCACCCCCGCGTTCACCAGTGGCGACTACGAGCGGCGGGCCGCGCCGGCTGTCCGACGGAGCGAAACGCCGTCCGCCGCCATTGAGGTGGCCGAGACCGGGAGCGTGCGCCTGACCAGCGGCCAGTACACCCTGCGCTTCGCCGGGGCCACCACCCACGACGCCCTTCTCGTTCAACGGGAGGGCACCAGCGGCGCGCTGGCCCTGCACCCCCTGGGAGCCGAGCTCAACCCGCTGCTCGAGCTCAGCGACGTTACCTCGGAGGTGGGCGACGACGTGCTGGCTGTTACCCTGTCGGGCGACGTTGGTTGGGCCAAGGTGACACTGCAACTGGAAGTTTACCCCTATCAGCCGGGGCTGCTACGCACTCGGCTCACCGCCACCCTGCACGACCCGCCGCCGCATAGTCCCGCTTTGGAATGGACTTTTGTGGACCCGGCCAGCGGCGAGGAAGGGAGCGCAGGCTTCACCGTCTACGCCGACCCCGCTCCAATGTGCGCGCCGGTGCTCTACGGGTATGCCCAAAGCCTGGACAGCACAGTCTTCTATGCCGTGGACCGCACCGCGCTCAACCCCTTCATGCAGGCGGCGCATTACACCCCCAGTGCCACCCCCGGACGGCGAGGCCGCTCTTTTGGACACACGATTGATGCCGCCAACCTGCGCTCTCTGCCGACCGGCCAGCCGTTCGTCGTCTACGATAGCTACCTGTACCTGACGCCAGGGGAACCGGACAGCGAGGCCGAGATGTTCGCCCGCTATCTGCGCCACCTGGGGGACGTCTACGACTTGCTGCACAAGCCGGTCAACGAGGCGCTGCCGGATTGGCGTGCGCTGGCCGAGAAGACCATCGCCGATCTGGCCGACGAGCGGGTGTGGGTTGAGCTGGGAGGCAAACGCCACCTGCGGGCCTACCTGGGTGATACACGCCAGGGCGCGGAATTGATCAGCCAGCTCGACGTGCTGGAGGGCATTGTGCGCTACGAGGCTCGCTACGGTGACGTGACAGTCCTCGACGACGACCTGTGGGCCGCGCTCCCCGATTTCTACGACGAGGGCTACGGGATGCTGGTCAATAGCAGTCCCGTGACCCTGGGCCGCCAGACGCGGGGCGATACCTGGTACGAACTGGGCCACGCCGTCAAAATGGCCGAGTTGGGATTGATGGGCTACGTGCAGGCCGCGCAGTTGGCATTCGATTCAGCGGCCGCCTGGATGGACTTCGCCCACGCGGTGGATTACGAGTTCCCGCAATTCTACCACTTCGACACCTGGCGGGGAACGGGGCGCGAGCCCGACTGCGCCGGCGGTTACGCCTACTACATGCTCCTGCTGCACGATCTCACCACCGACGCACTCTACCTGGACGAGGCCCGTGCTGCCATTGAGCGCTTGGCCGGACACGGATTCCGCCTGGTTTACGAGACCCACATCACCGCCCAGGCTGCCGCCGCCTGTGCCCGGCTGGCCGACTTGACAGGAGAGACAGAATACCTACAATTAAGCTTCGCACCGCTGGCCAACCTGTTGCACCTGACCTGGCTGTGGGAGTGCGATTACGGCTCGGCCACCGGCTACCGCACCTTTTTCGGGCTGAGCCCGATGGCGCGTTCAGCGGTCATCACGCCCAAGGAGCAGTACGAGGCCTGGCTGTACCTGCGGGAGTACCTGACCCTGGCGCACGGCCTTGACCCGGCTGTCGAGGGGCTGGTAGCCGGGTTCCTGGAGCACACGCTGACCACGCTACCCTACACCCTGCCGCCGCTGCTGCCGGCGGGCGTCGCCACCGACAGTCCCACCACCTACCCCACCGTCGCGGAGAACGCGCTGGAGCTCTACATCCCGCTGGAGGATTTGCGCGGCGGTTGGAGCGTGGCCGGCGTCATCGGCCAGGAGGTGTACGGCGCGGGGATGGGCCCCACGCTGGCGGCCGTGGCCTACCAAGAGGTCGCACCGGGCGTGGTAGTCTACAGCGGCCCGCCGGTGGTGGAAGCCATCGAGGATGGGGATGCAGTGCTCGTCACTTTCAGCGGGATGATGGGGCGATCCACGCCGGCGCAGGTCTTTGGCGTGGCAACCGTGGAGGGAGTGGAGACGCAGTCGTGCGGTGCGGGGTTGTGCTTTCGGGCGAAAGGCGGTACGGTCTATCGCCTAGGGAGGACCACAGATAGAAGAAATACACGATAATCGGGACCCTGCGAGTTGAAAGGGCGCGTTTCGCCTCAACCGACTGCTCACCATCGTGTATTTCTGTCATCCGAGGTTCTCTTTCCGCAAGAGGACGCAAGCAAGAAAGATGGCTGAAGCCTGGCAGGTGTTTCGGAAAACGCTGAGCGACCTGTGGGACGAGATGTACCTGCTGGTGGTGGTCAACGTCCTGTGGGTCGCGCTGAGCGTGCTGCTGGTCACCGGGCCACCGGCCACCGCCGGACTTTTCGTGCTGACCCACCGCCTGGCCTGCGGCGAGGCTGCCAGCCTGCGCGATTTTTTCGAGGGCTTCCGACGCTACTTCTGGCGGAGCTGGCTGTGGGCCATCGTCGCCGGGGCGGGCTTTTTCATCCTGGGCGGTGATGCCGTGCTGATGGGCGGTCTCTCCAGCGCCGATTACGTCGTCTTCATCCAGGGCTTTTTCCTGATGCTGCTGTTCTTGTGGGCCTTCGTGCTGCTTTACGCCTTCCCGCTGGTACTGGAACAGGAGCAGTCCAGCCTGCGCCTGGCGCTGCGCAACGCGCTGGTGATGTTCGCCACCAACCAGAGCTTCTCGATCACGCTCTTTGGGCTGGCGCTGCTCGCGGCCCTGCTCAGCAGCCTGCTTGTCGCGCCCTGGGGGATTATCACCCTTGTGTTCTTGGCGCTGCTGGGCAACCACGCCGTGCTGGACCGACTAGAAGCATACCGCGCGAAGGAAGATAAACATGGATGAAAGCACCACATCAGACGGCTCCAGCACATGGGCCGAAACCCTGGTCGGGATGGGAGTCTTCCTACTGATCTCTGTAGGGTTTGTCCTTGGGTCGGTCGTGGCTACATTGCACGCGAACGCAATCCTACCAGAACCTGCCTTGCCCATTATCGGTTCTGTCCTGGCATTGACGATAATAAGCGCGGTGGTCATTGTTCTGGGCCTGGGATGGGTGAAGGGGTTTCCCCGCTGGTCTTTTCCTTATTGGGGG
>CAYNWI010000040.1:0-12906 GCA_964400825.1 uncultured Anaerolineae bacterium
GGTCATTGGTCCTGACTGTTTTGACACTATGCCTGAATGGGAATACACTGGGAGCAGTCAAGACAGCGGGGAGCAAGATATGGAAAAGCAACCACGTTATCGTCCACAGGACCGGTTTCCAGATGTTGAGTGGAGGGAGGTGATTGAATGCACAAACTCTAGAGGTGCGGGCTACACACTTTAACCAAACCTTGTATCAGAACTTCGCGAAAGGAAGAAGGAGTACCTGATGGAGATCATCAAGAAGAAGAGGGAGGATGTGCATCCGTACATCCCCGAGTTGAAGGAACAGTATCTGCAGAAGAAGATCAGCCGGCGGGAGTTCATGCGCAACGCAGCCGTGTTGGGGCTGTCCCTGGGTGCCATCCAGGCTTTCCTCGCCTCATGCGCCCCGGCGCCTGAACCCACCCCAACTCCAGTGCCACCCACCCCAACTCCAGTGCCACCCACCCCAACTCCAGTGCCACCCACAGCCCTGCCACCCAACTTCCCCAAGCGCGGCGGCACCCTGCGGACTACGTATGGTTGGATACCTTACATGGAAGATCCAGCCGCAGATGGTGTTGGTACCGGAAATGTCGGGAGGAATGTCGCGGAGACGCTAACTTGGGTTGATGATGACAACGTTCCACATCCCCTTCTGTGTGAGCGGTGGGAGCCCAGTGAGGATGCGAAGGAGTGGACTCTCTACTTACAGCAGGGGGTCAAGTTCAACAATGGGAAGGACTTCAACGCCGACGATGTTGTGTGGAACTTCCTGCACTGGCTGGACCCAGATGCGGGGTCGGGGATGCGAGCCAAGTTGGCGATGTTGAGTTCCACCGGCGTCGAGAAGGTGGATGACTACACGATCAAGCTCCATCTTGACCGGCCCTTCTATGGTATCCCTTGGCTTCTGTACGACTATCCGGGCCTAATCGCGCCCGAAGGCGGCTGGGACGATTTCTACCATGGTGATGCCGAGCACGCCATCGGGACAGGTCCATTCTTGATGAAGGAGTTCACTCCCGACGAGAGGATGGAACTTGTGCGACGTGAGGGTTACTGGCAGAATGGCGTGGACGGTAAACCTCTGCCCTATCTCGATGGGGTCGTCATTACAGTTGGAGGTGATGACGCTTCTAAACTGGCTTCCCTCGTCGGAGATGAGGTGGACATGGTGGATACCGTGGGTGAAGGGATCGTAGAAGAGCTGGACAAGCGTGAAAGCATCGTTCTCGCGCTCATTGACAAACCCTGGAGTTCGCCCATAGTGGTGCGCTGCGATTTGCCACCGTTCGATGACCCACGCGTGCGCAACGCCCTTAAGTGGTGTCAGGACCGTAAAAGGATAAAAGAACTCTGCATGCCTAGGGGTAGCGTAGCCTGGGATCATTGGGTGAATCCACAACACGAAGGGTGGTGCCCCGATACCGACAAGGATCGGCCGCAGGACATAGAGAAAGCCAAAGCACTCCTGGCTGAGGCGGGCTACCCCGATGGCTTCGAGGCCGAAATCGTCACCGCACCGACCCCAGCGCATAGACCTGCCTATGCCCAGGTGTTGAAGGAGATGGCTGCCCAGGCTGGCATCAAAATCAATGTCAACGTCATGCCTGCCACGCCTTTCTGGGACCAGTGGGGTGTGTGGCCGTTTCTCGTCAGTGGGTGGAGCGGTCGACCGCTAGCGACTGACAATATCGGCCTGGGGATGCGGTGCGGAGTGCCCTGGAACGAGTTCCACTACTGTAACGAGGAGTTCGACGCGCTTTTGGACCAGGTCGAGGCTGCAGTCGATGTGGAGAAGCGACGCCAACTGCTGTGCCAAGTCCAGAGGATGATGCAAGAAGACTCCGGTCTGCTGCTATCTTTCTGGAATGTTGACTACTACGCCTACCAACAACGAGTGCATGGCTACAGTTATGCCGCAATGCAGTACGGCCCCGTATGGTTGTCCTAGGCATCGTGCTGGCCTGAGCGTTCTGTTCTGTGGCTCTGTGGCTTCCAACATCGCGTTGGAAGTCACAGAGCTCAATTTTGCTGCTCAAGCACTGAACAGGTGAGTGCCCGGAAGCAGATCTTTTGAGGTAGGGAAAGATGCTGAGGTTCCTTCTGAACCGCATGGCGGCAATGCTTGTGACCATGTTCGTTATCTCGATACTGGTTTTCGTTATCGCCGAGGTGGTTCCTGTGGACCCCGCTCGAGAAGCCCTTGGTCGGTGGGCACTGGACGAAGCAGTTGATGAGCTGCGTGAGGAACTCGGCCTCAACCGGCCGGCCTGGATACGCTATGGCGACTGGATTATTGGTTGTCTTCGAGGGGATTTCGGGATTTCCATCCACGTTCGCCGTCCCGTGCGTGATCTCGTTGTAGTGCGGCTCAAGCGTTCGCTGATTCTTGCATCCCTGGGTTTTTGCTTCATGATGCCGCTTGGCCTGGCGTTGGGATGTATCGCCGGCGTGGCCGAAGGGAAGCTCTTGGATCGAATTATCTCCCTGACGAGCAGCGTCATGGTATCCAGTCCTGCATTCGTCAGTGGGGTATACCTGATCGTGATTTTTTGTCTCTGGCTAGGTTGGCTTCCCGGCGCGAGTATACCGGACCCAGAGGCCAGCGCATTCGAGTTTTCAAAGAAGTTAATCTTGCCTATTTTGACATTGGCCTTTGACGAGATAGGGTACCTGGCCCGCCTGACTCGAGTCACCATGGCTGAGGTAATGCGGAGCGACTACATTCGGACAGCGGTGCTGAAAGGGATACCCAAGGCAAAAGTCATCTGGCGGCATGCGTTACGCAACGCTCTGATAGCGCCGTTCACTGCCATCATGCTTCATATCAATTGGCTGATTGGTGGCGTAGTAATCGTTGAAGTGCTGTTCAACTACCCGGGACTGGGGCGTCTGGTGCTCGATGCAGCCATGCGGAACGATGTCACATTGCTCGAGGGAGCAACACTGGTAATAACCTTTGTGGCGGTGGCATCCCAGGTGGTGGCGGACATAGGCTGTTTCTTCCTGAACCCTCGCATTCGGTTTGAGTGATCGGCTGTCAGACAGGAGTTATGATGATGCGCGATAGTTCAAAAACGTTGCCGTCCGAGATCCCCGAACATCAGGTTTTGCGATCAGCGGGAAAAGCAGTTGGTGGAAGTGGGTGTTGCTCTCGGGCGGAAGGCTGCTCCCAATGATATCTGACATCTTTCGGTCCAAGAGTGCGGCATTCGGAGTAGCCATACTGCTCTTTTGGGTCTTCATTGCACTGGCTGCTCCCATCATATCTCCATACTCGCCAACCGAGATGCCGAGTTCTCGACTGGAGTGGCCTTCCCGAGAGCACTGGCTTGGGACAGACCACCTGGGACGTGATGTGATGAGCCGCTTGTTTTGGGGCACGCGGACGGTTCTGGTGCTGGCACCGCTAGCGACCCTTTTAGGCCTACTAGCAGGTGCCTCTCTTGGACTCATCTCCGGCTACACTGGTGGCAGGGTTGATATGCTCATCATGCGTGGCTGTGACATCCTCATGTCATTTCCATTTCTGCTGATCTACATCCTTATTATCACCAGTATCGGTCCTTCGGCGCTCAATGTGGTTGTCTCTGTTTCGCTGGGGGCTGTTCCCGCAATCACTCGCCTTGTGCGAAGCCTGGTTCTGCAAGCGCGCACTGAGGACTATGTAAGCGCAGCCCGGCTGCGAGGAGAGCGGCGTTGGTATCTTCTGGTTCGGGAGATCTTGCCCAATGTGAGCCAACCGATCATCGTTGATGCTTGCATACGCGTTGGCTATGCGGTGATGGCGATTGGCTCACTGGGGTTCCTTGGTTTGGGGATACCACCACCGACGCCAGACTGGGGAGGGATGATCAATGAGGGACGGGGCTGGATATTTCGTATGCCCTGGATCGTGTTGGCCCCGTCGGCTGCGCTGAGCTCGCTGGTTATAGGGCTCAATATGTTAAGCGACGGTATTAAGGAAGCTGCACAGCAACGCTAGGTTGCTGTGTCATACTGTACAGTCAAGCTTCATGGCTTGATAGTTGTAACTAAAGGAGGGAAGTATCATGGCGGAAGAAAAGAAGTGGGGAATGGCCACCACTGCCCTGCATGCGGGCTATAGCCCGGTTTCGAAGGTGGATATGACGCTGTTCAGGTCCTTTGTACCTCCCCTAATTCAAAGTGCGATCTACCCCCTCGATGACATCGATCACTACACCAGAATCGTCCGGGGCCTGGAGCCTGGCTATGACTACGGCCGCAACTCCAATCCTACCGTTGATGTCCTGCAGAAGCGGTTGGCTGCCTTGGAAGGTGGCGAGCGTGCCCTGAAGACGCCCTCTGGTATGCATGCTGTCTTCGTTGTGACCCGCCATCTGACCAAGGTCGGAGACGAAGTTGTCACGAGCCATATGATCTTCGGCGAGGCCTATGAGATGTTCTTTCGCATGGCTCCCGAGCGTATGGGTATCACCGCCCGCCTGGTCAAAAACCCTGGCGACCTGGAGGATTGGGAGCGTCAGATCACGCCCAAGACGCGCTTTGTGTGGGCTGAAACACCCAGCAACCCAACCCTGTTCGTGACTGACATCGCCGGTCTGGCCGAGGTTGCCCATGCCCACAACGTGCCTTTGATCGTTGACAACACGCTTGTTACCCCATGTCTTCAACAACCTTTGGCATTGGGGGCTGACATTGTGGTCCTTTCCCTTACGAAGTTTATCGGTGGGAATGGAACCATTGTAGGTGGAGCAGTGATCGGGAGCGATGAGCTGATCAGGAACATGATTAGTACCATCGCATGCGTTGGGGCGATTGGCTCCCCTTTTGACGCCTGGCTAGCTCTCATGAGCCTCGAAACGCTACCACTCCGCATGGCCAGGCATAGTTCAAACGCAGAGAAGGTAGCCGCTTACCTGGCTCAGCACCCCAAAGTCAGCCGGGTCAACTATCCCAGCGTGCCTGATTATCCCCAACGTGAGCTGGCTAAGCGACAGATGCCCAACGGCTTCGGCGGTCTACTCTCGTTTGTGGTAGATGGCGGCAAGGAGGGCGCTGTCAAGGTAACAAACGCCTTCCAGATGATTACCATCGTCCCCAGCTTTGGGACAAGCCGCACCATCGTAACGCACCCCGCTACCCACACGCACTGTAATATGACACCCGAGGAGCGGGAGGCGGTCGGCATATTTGACGGCTTGCTTCGGCTATCCGTCGGGCTTGAAGACCCGGAAGATATCATTGCCGACCTGGAACAGGCACTTGACAAGCTGTAGGGGAGCGTTAGCATTTGACCCACCAGATGAGTATCCAATCGCCTAGAATGGCGGAGACAGGACGAAAGGAGTCCCGAACATGTATCACCCTCAGACCAATGTAATCGCCTACACTGCACCTTACTATCGTGCTATGACGGATGAGCAGTGCCGCATCCTGCACTGTGCCAGTCTTGAGATAATGGAACGTACAGGTGTACTTCTGTATTACCAACCGGCCATTGACCTGCTGAAAAAGGCTGGCTGCGTCGTAGACGGGAACCATGTCCGCATCCCAGCGCACCTCGTGGAGTGGGCGTTGCGCACGGCTCCTAGTCGCATCATGATCTATGATCGCTTTGGCAACCCTGTGATGCCTCTGGGGGACCGCATATCCACCTTTGGCACCGGTTCCGATTGCCTGAACATCCTGGATCACCGGACAGGTGAGAGGCGGAAGGCGGTGCTTCAGGATGTAGTTGACGGCATCCGCGTGGCCGAGGCCATGCCACACGTTGATTTCATCATGTCCATGTTCCTTCCCAGCAATGTGCCTGTCGCTGCAGATGTTCGGCAGATGGAGGTGATGCTGCTCTACAGCGCTAAACCCATCTGTTTCGTCACCTATGGATGGGAAGGGACACCAGAAGTCATCAAGATGGCGGAGGTAGCCGTGGGCGGCGCGGATAACTTGCGCATCAACCCTTCAGTTATCTGTTATCTCAATCCCACCTCGGCCTTTGTGCATAATGAAGAGGCGTTGCGCAAGCTGATGTACTGCGCCGAGAAGCGTCTCCCCTGCATATATCTGCCCGACGTGATACGTGGAATGACTGGTCCCATGACCCGCGAAGGTGCAATGGCTTGCTCCAATGTCGGGGTGCTGGTCGGTTTAGTCGTCGCCCAGCTGGTCAGCGAGGGAGCCCCAACCATCCTCAGCACAGCCAGGCCGTCCCTCGTGGATATGAAAACGATGATAATGCCTTATGGTACCGGATCAGGCGGGGTGGGTGGCATCGACATCAATCATTACTACAACCTGCCGGCCTTTGCTACAGGCGGCGCGACCGACTCGAAGCTGCTGGACGAGCAAGCAATCCTCGAAGCCACGCTGACCCTTCGCGGGGCTATGCTGAGTGGGGGCAACATGATCCATGATCTGGGCTACATGGAATCGGGGCTGACCGGTTCGTTGGAACTGGTGGTAATCGAGGACGAGATCGTCTCGTGGATCAAAGCATGTATGAAAGGGGTGGAGTTCAACGAGGAGACCCTGGCCCTTGACGTGATCCATGAGCATGCGCTGAGTGCGGACTTTATGGGGGCCAAGCACACGGTGCGCCACGTGCGTGAGGGTTGGCAGCCACGCCTGGTTGACCGGCATAACTATGAACAGTGGATGGCGAGCGGCGGGACGTCGATGCGTGACCGAGCGAGGGCGAAAGTCAATGAAATCCTGGCCGAAGAGCCCCGGCACGTATTGCCGGCCGATGTTGAGAAGAGGATCAGTGCGATTGCTGAGAGAGCGGTGGCCGCTCAGGCGAAGTAGCAGTAAAGGTAAGGGATTCGGCGTATGCATCAGCTTGAAAGAACGCCCGTTCTGGAAGTGGAAGACTTGGAAGTTACCTACTCGACGAGAGAGGGGCCCGTCAGAGCGGTCCGGGGCGGCTCTTTCGAGATTTGGCCTGGCGATGCGCTTGGGCTGGTTGGAGAGTCTGGCTGTGGCAAAAGCACTCTCGCTTTTGCGATCATGAATTATATGGCGGCAAGCGGCAAAGTAACGGGTGGGCGTATCCTGTTTCACGGCGAAGACATCCTACACAAGAGCGAGCGGGAACTGAATAAGATCCGTGGCAACAAGATCGCCATGGTGTATCAGGATCCGATGGCTGCTCTTAACCCATGCCTCCGGATAGGCGACCAACTGACCGAGGTGCTAACAGAGCATAAAGGACTGAAGGGCAATTTGGCCAGAGACGAATGTTTGCAGATGTTGGAACGGGTGCGTATGCCGGACCCCCCTGCGATGATGCAGCGCTATCCACACCAGTTGTCGGGCGGTCAACAGCAGCGAGTCCTGATCGCCATGGCCCTGCTGACAAACCCAGCGCTGCTGATCATGGATGAGCCGACCACCGGTTTAGATGTAACAATCGAGGCTACAATACTGGATCTCATAAGCGAGTTGAAACGGGAGTTTGCCTCGACCATTCTCTACATTAGCCACAACCTCGGGGTGGTTAGTAGAGTTGCGGATCGCGTGGCCGTTATGTACGCGGGCGAGTTGGTCGAGCTGGGCTCCGCTCGGGACATATTCTTATACCCCCTGCACCCGTATACAGAAGCGCTCCTTAGATGTATACCCAAGATAAGCGCTGGCAGGCAGTCAAGAACCCTGCAACCGATCCGTGGAAGAGTCCCTTCGCTTCGGGAGATACCAAGCGGATGCGTTTTTGAGCCACGCTGTGATCGCGCCGACCAGCGTTGCCGATCGAACCGCCCGGAGCTGGCAAGAGCCGTTGACGACCACTTCGTGCGGTGTTTTCATGCTGACAAGCCAGGAGTGCCATTGCTGAGGATCCCGCAAGTCACGCGAACCACGGTCGAACAATCTGAGAGTAGAGCGGACCTAGTCTTAAGGGTCGAGGGGCTTAAGACTTACTACACCGCTCAAGGGCAGGGACTGGCGGGATTGGCTGGTAAGAGAGGAAGAGGCTATGTGAAGGCGGTGGACGGTGTAAACCTTGAGACATGGAGAGGATCCACGGTTGGCATAGTGGGCGAGTCGGGATGCGGCAAGACTACGCTGGCCAAATGCGTTGCAGGTTTGGTGCCACCCAATGACGGGGGAATGAATTTTCTGGGTGTAGATATATCGGAGATCGTCGAGAAACGCCCTCGCGAGCTATTGAAAGAGTTGCAGATGATATTCCAGAATCCCGACTCCACTCTTAACCCTAGCTGTTCGGCAGGAGAAATAATCGGGCGTCCTCTACGCCTGTTCGGAACTGTGCCCCCCTCTGGGATTAAGGGTGAGGTGGTGCGTCTCCTGGAGGCAGTGAGGTTGGGGGAAGAATACTACGGCCGACTGCCACGCCATTTGAGCGGCGGTGAGAGACAACGTGTGGCTATCGCCAGGGCGTTCGCTGGCCGGCCGACGCTCGTCCTATGTGACGAGCCACTGTCTTCGCTAGATGTGTCTGTCCAGGCAGCGGTCTTGAATCTGCTGCTGGAGTTTCAGCAGAGATACGGGACCACGATGATGTTCATTTCCCACGACCTGAGTGTTGTGTACCAGTTGTGTGACTATGTGGCTGTGATGTATCTGGGTCAGTTTTGTGAGGTCGGTCCCACCGATGCCCTGTTTGCTCCACCCTATCACCCCTATACAGAAGCTCTGCTATCGGCTATACCCATTCCAGACCCTACGGTGGAGAGGACCATGGTACGGCTGGTTGGCCCAGTTCCAAGCGCGATTGACCCACCATCTGGCTGTAGGTTCCACACTCGCTGCCCGCGCAAGATCGGGACACTATGCGAGCGCGATTCCCCCCCTTGGCGACGGATAACAGACAAACATTGGATCAACTGCCACATGAGCATGAAAGACCTGCGTGATATGGAGCCGGTCAACCGCCCCTCGGAATGAGTTGGGCGAGCGAATCGGGAACTGATGGTCAGAGCCATGGACACACTGGCGTCTGGCTCAAAGGAGGAAGATGCATGGACGGAAATGAGATGGCTGCTCGATTTATTCGAAGCACGGGATGGGCCGGGTTACCCGAAGTCGTGCAGTACAAGGTCAAGATGTGTCTGGTTGACATCGTCGCGGCAACTGTTGGCGGGGTGTTGACTCCCATCAGCGACATCGCTGCTGCCTATGCCACAACGGCGTGGCGAGGGGACGAAGCAACGATCCTTTTGCACGACAGGCGCGCGAGTGCTGCCGGAGCGGCCTTTGCCAATGCTTGCGCGGCGAATGGTCTAGATTGCGACGATGGGGCGAAATACACGCGCGGACATGTGGCTGCTCAGGTTTTCCCAACGGCGCTGGCGGTGGGTGAGAAGATGGGGGTTGGCGGCAGCGCCATGTTGGCGGCTATGGCTGTAGGGTATGAAATTGCTCATCGCGTTGGGCGCTGCTGGCATAGGTATCACCAAGACTTCTGGCAAGCTGACGGCTCCTGGGGATCAGTGGCCTGCGCTGCGACAGCCGCCAACTTAATGGGACTTGATGAAGATAGAATCAAGCAGGCTCTGGGGATCGCCGAATACCACGCGCCCAATCTCCCCATGGAGCGAGACCTTAATGAGCCAGCTATGGTAAAGCACGGCCACGGATGGGGTGCCATGACCGGCATCGTAGCTGCCGAGCTAGCCGAGCGAGGCTTCACGGGTATCTCCAGTCTCCTGGGCTTCGAAGAATATCAAGACTGGGTTGCTACACTCGGAGACGAGTATATTATGGTGGATGGTGTCGATTTCAAGCGGTACTGTTCTTGTGGTTGGACCCACATGGCTATTGCAGCGGTAAAGAAGCTAAGACGAGAACACACTTGGGGCGTTGAAGATATCGAGGCCATAAGGGTTGAGGGACATCATTGGACAGCGGTTCTCCACACCTCTCATCCGACCACAACGGAGGAGGCTCAGTTCAGCGTCAAGTGGCCACTGGCAGCGTATCTTATTGACGGAGAGGTGGGGCCGGATCAAATTCTTGAGACACGATTTGATGATGCGGACATCAACGCCTTAGTGGACAAGATTGAGCTGGTGGAGTCAGAGGAACTTAATGATCTCTATCGTCCGATATTCGAGGGATGTGGGGACGGTTCGGATGCCAGTCGAGTGGTGATTCGCCTTAAGGAGGGTACTACTCTTGACTCAGGACTGGTCTCAGATGCATGCAGGATTGGCGCACACGGGGATGAGGCCCGGTTAGAGCGGAAATTCCGATGGTTGACTAGCTATGTCCTTGAGGAGCATCGGCTTGACCCGCTTCTGGAGATGCTGTGGCACTTTGATGACCTGCAAGATGTCGGCGAGTTTGTCGCTCTGCTTCGACGACGCTGACGCATTTGTGAACACAGCATGGAATGGTTGAATTTGCCTTGGTGGTTGCGCTGAGCTAGCTGGTTGCAGCGCTCAACATGTTGAGCGACGGTGTTAAGGAAGCTGCACAGCAACGCTAGGTTGTTGTGCCACACCGCACAGTCAAGCTTCACGGCTTGATAGCTATAACCATAAGGAGGGAAGTATCGTGGCAGAAGAAAAGAAGTGGGGACCGAGCACGATTGCCCTGCATGCGGGCTATAGCCCGGTTCCGCTGGATATGACGCTGTTTAGGTCGTTTGTACCTCCCATAATTGAAAGTTCGGTCTATCCCTTCGAGAGCGTCGCTCATGGTGCTAGAGTCATCCAGCACCTGGAGCCTGGCTACGGCTACGGCCGCTCTAGCAATCCCACTGTCGATGTCCTGCAGAAGCGGATGGCCGCCTTGGAAGGCGGCGAGCGCGCCATGGTGACAGCCTCTGGTATGCATGCTGTCTTTGCTCTGACCTACCATCTGGCCAAGGTTGGAGACGAATTTGTCACGAGCCATATGACCTACGGCGAGGGCCATACGCTGTTCTCTCGTCTGGCTCCTGAGCGTATGGGTATCACATCTCGCTTCGTCGAAAACCCCGGCGACCTGGAGGATTGGGAGCGCCAGATCACTCCCAAGACGCGCTTTGTGTGGGCTGAAACACCCAGCAACCCAACCCTGTTCGTGACCGATATCGCTGGTCTGGCCGAGATCGCCCATGCCCACAACGTGCCTTTGATCGTTGACAACACCCTTGTTACTCCATGTCTTCAACAACCCCTGGCATTGGGAGCTGACATCGTGGTGCTTTCTCTGACGAAGGGTATTTGTGGGAATGGCACCATCGTGGGTGGGGCAGTTATTGGGGACGAAGAGCTGATCGAGGGCATGCTCAGAGATACCCTGCCGTACATCGGGGCGACCATGTCGCCTTTTGACGCCTGGCTCACTCTCATGAGCCTCGAAACGCTACCACCCCGCATGGCTAAGCACTCCTCAAACGCGGAGAAGGTAGTCGCGTACCTGGCTCAGCACCCCAAAGTCAGTGGCGTCAACTATCCCAGCTTGCCGGATTATCCCCAACGTGAGGTGGCCAAGCGACAGATGCCCAAGGGCTTCGGCGGAATGATGTCGTTCGTGGTTGATGGTGGCATGGAGGGTGCTGCCAAAGTGATCGAGAACTTTCAGATGATTTCCTTGATGCCCACCTTTGGGACCAGCCGCACCGTCGCAATGCACCCAGCTAGTCATTCCCACTTTGGGATGACGCCTGAGGAGCGGGAGGCAGCCGGCATATTCGACGGCCTGATTCGGCTGTCCGTCGGACTTGAGGACCCGGAAGATATCATCGCCGACCTGGATCAGGCACTTGACAAGCTGTAGGGAGCGTCGGCGTTTGGTCCACCCATGAGTGTCCAATCGCCTGGAACAGTAGAGAGAACATGAATCACCCACAAACCAATGTGATTGCCTATAGTGCACCTTACTATCGTGGTATGACGGACGAGCAGTGCCGCCTTATACACTGTGCCAGTCTCGACATACTTGAGCGTACAGGTGTACTTCTGTATTACCAACCGGCCATTGACCTGCTGAAAAAGGCTGGCTGCGTCGTAGACGGGAACCATGTCCGCATCCCAGCGCACCTCGTGGAGTGGGCGTTGCGCACGGCTCCTAGTCGCATCATGATCTATGATCGCTTTGGCAACCCTGTGATGCCTCTGGGGGACCGCATATCCACCTTTGGCACCGGTTCCGATTGCCTGAACATCCTGGATCACCGGACAGGTGAGAGGCGGAAGGCGGTGCTTCAGGATGTAGTTGACGGCATCCGCGTGGCCGAGGCCATGCCACACGTTGATTTCATCATGTCCATGTTCCTTCCCAGCAATGTGCCTGTCGCTGCAGATGTTCGGCAGATGGAGGTGATGCTGCTCTACAGCGCTAAACCCATCTGTTTCGTTACGTACGGATGGGAAGGGACACCAGAAGTCATCGAGATGGCCGAGGTGACTATGGGTGGCGCGGATAGCCTGCGGTTCAATCCGACAGCAATCTTGTATCTCAATCCCACCACTGCGTTCAGACATAATGAAGAAGCGCTGCGTAAGCTGATGTACGCTGCCGAGAAACGTCTACCCTGCGTATACCTGCCCGATGTGCAACGTGGATTGACTTGCCCGATAACCCACGCGGGCGCCATGGCCTGCGCCAACGCAGGCCAGTTGGTCGGTTTGCTCATCGCTCAGTTGGTCAGCGAGGGAGCCCCAATCATACTCAACGCAGCTGTGCCGACCGCCTTCGATATGAAAACTATGATCCTCCCGTACCTTGGACTTGGCAAGGCATATTTTCTCGAGATAAATCACTACTACAATCTGCCGACCTTCAATACAGGTGGTTGCAGCGACTCGAAGCTGCTGGATGAGCAGGCGATCTTCGAAGCAACTGTGACCCTTTACATCGCTATGCTGAGTGGGGGCAACATGATCCATGATCTGGGCTACATGGAATCGGGGCTGACCGGCTCGCTGGAACTAGAGGTGACTTCCAAAAGTTTTTAGGGTATAATTGAGGCCACTACAAGTCAAG
>CAYNWI010000041.1:0-1363 GCA_964400825.1 uncultured Anaerolineae bacterium
GTCGGCCCGGCGGGGGGGCAAGGGTGCCTGTCGGGGGCCATCGGGCCGAAAGGCTCGTGCCTCGGCTGCCTCCACCACCTCGTCGCCCCGCCGCAAGGCGTTGACTACGATGGCCACCAGGAGCATCCGCAAGGCCCGCAGCCGTTCCCGCTGGAAGCCTCCTCGCAGTCGCATGGCTTGGTAGGCGTTGCGCGCCGTCTCCTCCAGTGTGGGCAGCAGGTTGAAGGCCACTCCCACGGCAAAGCCCAGCCCCTTCAATCCAGCCGCCTCGAAAAGCCGGGCCACCTCGTCCGCCGAGACAGCGTAGGCGAAACCTCCGACCGCCAGGGCCATGCTCAATGCCCGCACGGCCATCCACAGCCCTGCCCAGAAGCCCTGGCGCGAGAGGCTCAAGCCGAATAGGAAGAGGTCCTTCTCGCCGATGAGGAACGGGCTGAGTACTACAGCCGAGGCCACCAGGAACCAGAACTCCAGGCGGCGGACGGGCCTCAGGCCGCCTGGGAAGAAAAGGGCGGACAAAACGATGACAAATCCCAGCACAAAGATAACCCTGGCCTCCGGAGCAAATATGCCCAGGACGATAGCCCAGATCAAAAAGACCAGATGCCCCCAGGTGCCGAAAATCCCCACTCCAAACTCCTCTCAGTCTCAGTGGATCCAAGATCTCCAGCAGAGGCGGCTCCCACGCCGCCGGTTCGCGGGCGTGGGAGCCCGCTCTGCTAAGAATTTGGATCTACTGAGTCTCGGCCAGCCGAGCCTGAACCGCCTTCCCCAGATCCCAGGCCAGCCACCCCGCCAGGCCGCCAGCCACGATGCGGACGAGCAGGTAGACAGCGACTATAGCCAGGGCGTAACCCATCCCGACACCCAGCGCCTCGGACCCTGCCTTGAGCATTCCCAGGTAAACGTCGTAGATGCCTCGGCCGAGGAAAACATAGGAAGCGAAGAACTTGTGGAAGAAAGTCCACAGCACCGCCAGGCAGCCGGCGAGCATGAATCCTCCCCGGCTTGGTCTCCTGGCAAGCAGGAGACCCAATTCCGCCAACAGGCACTCGATGATGATGGCGAGCATGGCCGGCAGTTTCACGCCGCCGATGCTCAGCGCTTTCAATATAGCCACCACCACGCCGATCATCAGCACCGAGCCGGTTTTGGGGACGAACAGGCGCCCCATCAGAGCCACGACCATGCCCACCGCGGCCATGATGGTGCCGACTCCCACCAGGGGGGTAGTCACAGGGGGGAAGATAAGATGCAGGTAAGAGCCAAAGGTGATCTCCAGTACTCCCCACAGGGCGCCGAAGACGGCGATGTAAACCAGATCACGAGTGGTAAAGCGAGTTTTCATTTCACATTTCCTCCA
>CAYNWI010000041.1:1463-5951 GCA_964400825.1 uncultured Anaerolineae bacterium
GGGGGCTGCCCTCGACGGCGATGCGTCCGTTCCGCAGGAGCAGCACCCGCTGGGCATAATGATGCACTAGCTCGTAGTCATGGGTGATAAGCAGGATGGCCATGCCCCTCCCGTTCAGGCGGCTCACGTGGTCCATAAACGCGCTCAGGTGGCCCCAGTCCTGCCCCATGGTTGGTTCGTCCAGGATGAGAAGGTCGGGCCGCAAAGCCAGCACCGAGGCCAGGGCAGTGCGCTGCTGCTCCCCGCCGCTGAGGGCGTGGATGCGGCGGTTACGCAAACTCCCCAGATCGGCAATGGCCAGGGTATCTTCCAAGAGAGCAGGAGTGAGGAGGCCGTAGTTGCGAGGGCCAAAGGCCACTTCCTCCTCCACCGTCTCGCAAAAAAGTTGCTCCAGGGGATTCTGGAAAAGCAAGCCCACCTGTCCTCTCACCTGCACTTTCCCCCGCTGGGGCTTTACCAAGCCAGCCAATAGCCGGGCCAGGGTCGTCTTCCCCGCTCCGTTGTCGCCCACCAGGGCCACCAACTCGCCCCGCTGGATGGAAAGGCCCAGGCCATCCAGCACCCGCCTCTTCCCGTACCCGGCCTCCACCCCTTCCAGTTCGACCAAAGGTTCCCCAAGTGGGGGATCATCGTTGGGAGCGATGAGGTTGGCCCAATCACCCTGCGGACGGTTGGTGGGCCGACGCACTCCCAGACGGTGGAGTAGCTCCCGCCTGGCGAAGACCTCGTCGGGAGGCCCATCGGCTACCGGCTGCCCTTCTTCCAGGACAAGCACCCGGTCGGCCAGGCGGCCCACCTCCCCCGTTTTGTGCTCGGCGATGACCACTGTGGCATCCTGGCGCCGCAGGCGTTCCAGAGTGGCGAGCACCTGGCGAGCGCCGACCAAATCCAGGTTAGAGGTGGGTTCGTCCAGAATCAGGATGCGGGGGGACATGGCCAGGACGGCGGCGATGGCCAGTCGCTGTTTCTCGCCGTCAGAGAGGGTGTTCACCCGGCGACCCTGCAGGTGCTCCAATCCCGCTGCATTGAGAGCCGCTTCTACCCGTCGGGCCACCTCGTCCGGGGGCAGGCCCAGGTTGCGGGGACCAAAAGCGACTTCCTCCTCCACCCGCAGGCAGAAGAGCTGAGTGGCCGGGTTCTGGAACACCAGGCCAACGTGGCCGGCCAGAATCGGCAGGGAGTGTTCCTGCGTGTCCAGCCCGTCCACCACCACCCTGCCCTTCATGTGGGCCAACGAGGCGTGGGGGATGAGGCCCGCCAGGGCACGCAACAGGGTGCTCTTGCCAGAGCCGGAGGGGCCAGTCACCAGCACGAACTCGCCGGGCAGAATGGAGAGAGAAAGCTCGCCCAGGACGCGACGCTGGCTGTAGCACACCGTCAGGTTATCTGCCTGGATCATGGTCAGCGAAAAGCTCCTTGAAGATGGCGTCGGCGAGGATTTGGCGATTGCCCTGGGTGACGGTGTAGGCACGGAAAGGGATACCGGGGAGTCGCTCTTGCAGTTGCCCCAGCAGCTCCGGACGGACCACCACCAGCAGCGGCGGGAGCTTGCCGGCGGAGAGATCGGAGAGAATCGGAGCCAGCCCCCTCCCCTGTTCCAGCTCCAGGGGGCCAATCTCGTCCACGACGAGCAGATCGCAGCCTTGTGAAATCGCGGCACGGAGTCTCCCAATCACCCAGGAGAAGGCGGCGGCGTCGAAGCTGTAGCGGCTTGTACTTGGGCCTCCCAAGTCGCCGTTGGCACGGGCCAGGAGCCGCTGCTCGCCATCGGACACCATCAGGGCGTAGCGGATCGCGGGGAAGCCATCCTTGTCGAGGACAACGAGCGTGAGCACCCCCGCCGGGCCATAGCCCAGTCCACGAGCCAGCTCCGCCACCCGCTTGCAGACGGTGGTTTTCCCTACCTGGCGCTCTCCGGTCAGCAAAACGTTCACGCCTGGCTACAGGGGGATGACGCAGATGAAACGCAGCACCGTATCGCCATCGTTGACGAACTGGTGCTTTTCCTCCGGGGCGACGAAGACGGCGTCACCCTCGCGGAACGGCGTCTCGCCATCCACCGCCCTGAGATGCCCCGTGCCGGCCAGGATAAACGCCTCGTGCTCCCAGGCGTGGGTGTGAAACGGCGAGGCGGCCCCCGGCTCCACCTCGAAGATGCGCAGGGCGAAGTTCGGCGCCCCGTCCTTTCCGGTGATCATCCAGCGCACGGTGACGCCCGGCGCCTCCGCGGCGGGCTCCGGCGTAACCTGACGGTAGTTTTTCACGATCATCGAAAGCTCTCCTTTCAATTTGAAGGGGAAACATCCTTCTCTTCAACAAAGACGATTGCCTCGCCCTTCCTCACCCAGCCGCTCTCTATCACCCGGCAGAAGATGCCTGCCGTGGGCAGCAGCGAGAGCCCCTGGAAGTTGTAGGTGTGGACCACGTGGGGCGGCTTGCCGATCTGCACTACCTCCAGTGTGGCCTCTCCTGCCCGCAGGCGCGCGCCGATGGGCAAGGAGGCGAGATCAATGCCACGCGTGGTGAGGTTCTCGGCGAAGTCGCCGGGGCCGGCGCCTACGCCGTGCTCCTCATTGATCCGCTCGATGCTTTCCATGGCCAGGAGGCTGACCTCCCGCTCGCTCAGGCCAGCGTGGGCGTCGCCCACCAAGCCATAGCCCTCCCGCAGATACCCCTCACCCACATCCCTCTTCGGATCTGTGCACCTCTGGCTGGCGCAGACAGCCACAATCGAACCCATCATTGTTACTTCCCTCGAACACCGCTCACCAAAAAAGCGGCCCGCCCAGATTCTTCAGGGCCGCTGTCCCACAGTCGTCCGATGAGCCACTGGTGAATCTTATGGCTCAACTCGTTCTATCTCCGGCATTTTATCGAAATCCCGATCGTAGGAGTAGATCTCGGTGTATCCTCTGGCCGGCATCTCGGCGGCAATGAGGGCATCGGAGAAATCTATGTTCTTCTCGGCGAAGAGGGCCAGGGCATGAAGTATTACAGCTCGATCTCGGAGACGGATACCTCTAAGGGTCAGGATAGGAAGCAGCACGTCCCTGATTTCGGCTTTGGACCGTTTATAGAAGCTTCGGAGGGTCCAGATCACATCGGCAAGGGCGATGTCTGGAAGCCATACTGTCTCCTCACCTCGCTGCACGCGCAATAGTAATGCTTCACAACGGTCAGTCAGTTCAGGCACATCGTCCAGTAAGTAGCGAAGTAGGATATTGGCATCAAGAACCCGGAGTATAGGAGCAGTCATCGGACTATCCTTTCCCTTCTGCTGCTATTTCAGAGGCAACGATCTCCATTGTCTTTCTGCGCACTTCCTTCCAATCCTGCGGGCCGTCTACTGGAATAACGCCTCGCAGAGACAAAATGCTCCCCTTCATTGGCTCCACCTCCACCCGATCATCCCGCATCACGAAGGCCACCCGGCTTCCTGGCTTCAGCTCCAACCGCTCCCGCACCGGCTTGGGAATGGTCACCTGGCCTTTGGATGAAACTTTCGCTACCCACAACATCTTTTCACCTCCAAATCCGCTTTACTTCTCCAACTGTTCTTTACTTCAACCGCATTGTACCACCATGCAGCAAACCTGTCAAGCCAGTCGTTCTCTCACTCTCTCCCACACGCGTCCCAACTCCCGGCTCACCGGCCCGTTGTCGTATTCCGTCACCGGCAGGCCCTGCACCATGGCCTCGGTCACTACGGTGTCGTAGGGCACTCGCCCCAGCAAGGCGATCCCCTGCGCGGCACAGAAGGCGGATATCTCGTCGGCCCGCGAGGGGTTGATGTCGGCCTTGTTGATGCAGACCAGGGCCGGCACGCCAAAGTGGTTGGTGGTGGCCAGGATGCGTTCCAGGTCGTGGATGCCGGAGACGGTGGGCTCCACCACCAGCAGGGCCAGGTCGGCCCCTGCGCTGGCGGAGATGACGGGACAGCCGATGCCCGGCGGGCCATCCACGATGAGCAACTCGCGGCCCTCATCCAAGGCTCGCAGCCGCCCCTGCTGTTTGACCAACGTCACCAGCTTGCCAGAATTCTCCTGCGCGGCGAAGAGGTGAGCATGGAAGAGGGGGCCGAAGCGGGTGTCGGAACGGAACCAACGCCCGGCCACCTGCTCCTCCATGCGAATGGCCTCCACCGGACACTGGTAGAAACAGGAAGCGCAACCCTCGCAGGCGATGTCGTCCACCCGATAGGTTTCATCGCCGGGGATAATCGCCTCGAAGCGGCAGACCTCGGCGCAGACGCCACAGGCGGTGCACAGGTCAGAGGCAATGACGGCTACCTGCCCGCCGACGAAGTCGTGGGTCTCCTGTACCTGCGGAGATAACACCAGCTCCAGGTTGGCCGCGTCCACGTCGGCGTCGGCCAGGACGACGGGCGTCTCTTTCGAGGCCAGGTGGGCCAGCGCCGCCGCCACCGTCGTCTTGCCGGTGCCCCCCTTGCCGCTGAGAATGACGAGTTGCTTCATCGGGCCACCTCCT
>CAYNWI010000041.1:6051-8352 GCA_964400825.1 uncultured Anaerolineae bacterium
TAGCCTACCACCTCGACCTCCTGCCGGGCCACACCTTCAACCTGGGCTACCGCCTCCTTAATCTGCAAGGCCAGCGTCACGGCGAGGGGACACAGCGGCGACGAGGGACGGAAACGATAGCGCACCGTTCCCGTCTCATCAACCGTCAGATCCTCGATCAGCCTCATGCGTACTACATCCGCCCCCGTTTCCGGGTCTATAACTTTCTGCAACTGGTTGATAACCGCCTGTTCCACTGCTCTGGAACCAAGGCCCATGATCATATCCCTCCTAATCTCAGTCTCGTGCCTGCCGGACAGGGAGCCACCTTCTCGCCGAAAGCCTGGGCCAGGGCGACGTAGGCCCGCTGCCCGGTGCAGTGGTTGAGATAGAGCCGGGGCACGCCGAGCTCCCTCAACACCTCGATGACGCGCCGCAGATGAGCTTCGTCGGCGTGGAGCAGATGGGTGCCCCCGGCTACGGCAGTGATGCCCGTGCCAAAAGTGCGGCGCACGTGGGCCAGGGTATTGAGCAGCCCGGCGTGACAGCAACCGCAGAGCACCACCCGTCCCCCCTCCGTCTCCAGCACCAGAGCCATGTCGTCACGGTAGGGATCGGGCTCCCAGCCTTCTATCCCAAGCCCACGCACCAGGTGATGGGCACTGCGACCCTCTGGCTCGGCACGGTCTGTGATCTCCCCTGTCGTCCACACGCCGGGCAGAATCTCCGTCGGCTCCGCGCTCAGTTGAAGCGTCAGGCGCTGCGCCAACGTTTCTCTGTCTAAAGACAGGCCCACCGACTTGATCGCTCCCTCCCGCCGCGAGAAACGCTCGCGGAAAAGGTCAGGATGAGCATAGAGGGTGATTCCGGCCACCTGATCCAGCAGCGCCGGCAGCCCGCCGGTGTGATCGTAGTGAGCGTGACTGATGGCCAGAGCGCTGATCGCCTTTGGCTCAGTGCCCAGCAACTCCAGATTGTGCAGCAGCACTGTACCGCTCTGGCCAGTGTCGAAAAGGACGCACCCACTCTCGGTCTCGATCAAAAAGGCCACCCCGTGCTCGCCCCAAAACGACGAGTGATCGCAGACAGCATCGTCTACCACGCAGGCTACTTCCATTAACTCGACACTCCTTGCTGATTTATTGGGCAAAGGTCTCCGACCGAGCCCTCGCGGGGCGGTCAGGAGACCTTGCCAAACACGACGCTCACTCGCGGGCCATCTTGGTGCCACACTTGGGGCAAGTCATTTGATAGCATGGCTGTCCCACCTGGTGGGGCACTTTGTGACCGCAATTGGGACACACACAGTTGCCGGCTGGCCCGGCCGCCTTGGACCCACCCATGCGACCCGGCCCACGTCCGCCACCACGGCCTCCACCACCGCCGCCTCCACCTCGGCCAAAAAGCCTTCGAACCATCGTTCTCACCTCCTTCCACAAACCTGATCCGTCGAACAGGGCGGGGCCTCGCATCGCTCCTCCCGCCCGCAACAGGTCCGCCCCGCCGGACGCCTCTCTCCCCTCATCACGTAGGGAGCGGAGAGGAGCTTCTCCAACAGGGAGCTACCGCAGTTGGGGCAGGTGGGCGGGATGCTCGTCTCAGAGCGGACCAGCACCTCCACCTGCTCCCCGCAGTTCACACAGTGATACTCGTAGATGGGCACAGTTGTCCTCCCTCACATCATCTGGACTGCCTTCACCGGGCAAGCCTGAGCACACAGACTACAGCCGACACACATGGTCAGAGGAGGGTCGGGCATCTCATAAGGAGCCTCTTGCTTGAGAACCTTGTTTGGACATGCGAGCGCGGCGAGGCAGATGCCCTGGTCGCATTTCTCAGGGTGGCACTTCCTATAATCCACCACGGCCATCTGCTTGGGCATCGGTCTCACTTTCGGCTGCTTTCTTCAACTCTTTCCCCAATTCCTCTTCCAGATCCTCCATCTGTTGAAACATCATCGGCGGCACCGAATGGGCCGGCCAGCGGCTCCTCAACTCCGCTATCTGGCTCTCCAGTTCCTTGATCCGCTCGCTGCTCATGTCCCTAAAATCTCCCTGTTAGAAACATACCTGAAGGCAACCTGCCTTCTGCTCAGAGTCTTCAACCAGAGGAAGAGGGCGCGCAGGCGCTAACGGAGGCCGCCACAGTGCTCGACGTCCTGGCGCTGAAGGCGGAGATGAGCTTATCCACCCTCCGGCCGCCGCACTTCGGGCACTCCACCTCAGAGGTCGAGGCGCTGAAGCGCACCAGCTTCTCGAATTTCTCTCCACATTCCAGACATCGGTACTCATAGATTGGCATTTGTCTTGCCTCACTTTCTTG
>CAYNWI010000041.1:8452-12885 GCA_964400825.1 uncultured Anaerolineae bacterium
CACATTCCAGACATCGGTACTCATAGATTGGCATTTGTCTTGCCTCACTTTCTTGTCAGCTTGACTCTCTGCGAGACCCTAAAGGTTTTGGAAACCTTTAGGGTCTTGTGGGAGCCCGCTCTGCTCAGCTGGCGTTCAGAGCGCGAACTCAGCCACCAGGAAGGTATGATCCGAGGGTCGCTCTGCCCGCCGGGCCTCCACGTCAATCCAGGCCCCGGTGGACTGGCAGGCCAGCGGCTCGGTGGCCCAGATGTGATCCACCCGCCAGCCGACGCCGCGCTCCACGGGATTCCGCGCCCGGTAGTCCCAATAGGTGTATTGTCCCGCCTCATCGGGGTGATGCCGGCGGAAGACATCCACGAAGCCCCACTCCCGCACCCGCTCCAGGGCGGCACGAGCCTCGGGATGGAAGTCCGCGTGGTTCTTCAGGCGCTTGGGATCGTGCACGTCAATCGGCTCAGGAGCGACGTTGAAATCGCCCATCCAAAGCAGTGGCTCCCCCGGCGAATAGTGACGCTCAAAGAAGGCCCGCAGGCGGGCCAGCCACTCCAGCTTGTACTGGAAGTGCTCTGAATCTGGGGAGCGACCCTGGGGGACGTAGGTGTTGACCACCGGGATGCCACGGATCACCGCCCGGATCAGGCGCGCCTCGTCTTCACCGTCAAGGCCAAAGTCCACCTCCTGCGGCTCCTCCCGGCTAACGATGGCCACCCCAGCGTAAGCCTTCTGCCCCCGAAAGACCACCTGGTAGCCCGCGTCTCTGATCGGCTGGGCTGGGAAGTCCGGGTCCTGCACCTTCGTCTCCTGCAAGCAGAGGACGTCCGGAGCCTCCCGGCTCAGCCAGTCCAGCACTTGCCCCAGCCTAGTTCGGATAGAGTTCGCATTGTAGGTTGCTACTTTCATTGCCGACCTCCCTTACTCAGAGACATGGCGGTTCCCTACTCTTTCAAGAAGTTCTCAGCCGAGGAAAGATGCAGCGTTTCCCGAACCGAGCTAAGAAGCGGCAGGCGTAAAAAGGCATCAATGGCGATGGCTGCCAGGAACACGTACTCAGGGCCGATGTGCTCCCAGATCAGCCCGCCTATCAACGGGGCGGGGATGCCAAGCAAGCCACGGAAAAGGCTGACCATGCCGATCCAGCGCCCCATTTGCTCCTGGGGCACAATCTCAGCCGTCATTGAAGAGACCAAGGCCATGCTGATGCTATTGAATCCAAAGAACACGCCATAAAGCAGCAGAAACGGCAACGTGCGCTTCCCCGCCGCTGGCGCAAAGACCAGGCACAGATTGGCCACGTAGGCCAGAGGGGCCACGGCAAAAAGCAACTTCTTGCGGCCATAGCGGTCGGCCAAGCGGCCCAACGGGATCGCAGCCAGCATGGGCACGACGGTGCTGGCCATGGAAATGCCACCGAGCACGAACTCATCGGCCCCTTTGAACTCGTGGGCATACACGGGCATGAACGGCTGGGTCAACGTCCAGGGCACTTCCATGAGGCCCATCACCAGCACCAGGCGCGTCACGTCGGGGCCATGCTGGAAAATCTGAACAAAGCTAGAGAGAACGTTACGGTCCCCGCCTGACGCATCGCTGGCAGGGGAGCCAGATAACTTAACCAGCAGGAGAACGAAAATCCCGGCGAAAATAAGCACCTGGATTATATAGAGCGGTCGGATGCCGCCAACGCTGAGGCCGCCGAACTGAGAGACGAGCCAGGCCGCCAGCAGCGGCGTGACGATGGCCACCGGGGACGCCAGCGTCCGACAGAGCCCGCGCCCGGTGGCTCGCTCCTCGTTGGGCAATTCCCCCGCGCAGGTCACGGTGCAGGCGGTGCAAGTGATGCGCAAGCCCAAGTAGGCGAGTATGATAGCGGCATACAGCCAGGCCCAATGGGGGGCCACAAAGTAGAGCAGCCCGGAGGCCGCCAGCATCGCCGTGCCCAGGAGGAAGACCTTCTTCAGGCTATAGTAGTCAATGAACCAGCCCGCGGGCATGGCTGCCAGGGCGCCAATGGCATTGCCCACGCTTTGCAGCGACCCCAATTGCACCGGGTCAGCCCCCAGCAGCGTGGCGTAGATGGAATTGTACTGGGCGGCCAGGCCGGAGGCCACCCCGTGCAACGTCCGCCGCAGCAGCATGAGCTTGAAATCGTGTGTCTGGCGTTGTATAAAGCTAATGGTACGCCGAGGAAGCTCTTGTAAATCCGCGAACTCCAACGTTTCCTTCCCTCACCGAGCCACGCTAATCTTCACCCTGCAGCAGCCTTACGATGCCGGCCACGAAATTCACGCGAGGCACCTTACCCGTGCCTTCCGTGAAGCTTCCTCATGTAAAATTTCCTTCCCTCGTATTCCATCTCGATGAGCTGACCCTGAGCGATCAGCCCCTGAACGACGGGCCAATCGGCCCCGGCCTGCGCCAGGAACTCGCTCACCGCCTCCTCCCGCATGGGATGCACCGCGGTGATGCTCAGCAGGTCATCCTCGACGTTGCCCGTGAAGGCAAAAGCATTACCCTCGTAACCGATCAGATATTCCACCTGATTCACCCTCTTGCTGAGAACCTGATAGGCTCGATTGACGACTCGCTCGGCGGGAGGTCGCACCCACCCCTCCGCGGGCGGCCTGGTGGGGATGGACAGATAGGCCCTGGCAGGCCGCAGGCGGGCCACAAAGTCAGCAACCTCTCTGAGGTGATCATCGCTGTCGTTGATGCCTTCAACCAGCATCGTCTCCGTCGCCAGTTCTCCACTGTAGGCCCTGGCAAATTCGAGCATTCCATCCAGAATCGAGGCCAGTTGCAGCGTCCGATGGGGCCGGTTGACCCTGCGCCAGACCTCCTCTCGCGTGGCATCCACCTTGAGAGAGACCCAGTCTGCTTTCATCAGGTGCTCCCTCACGTCCTCGCGCCAGACGAGGGAACCGTTGGTGATCACGGCGATCTTGATCCCCAAAGGCTTCAGCAGCTCGATCTCACGTCCGAGATTGACGTCCAGAGTAGGCTCCCCATCGGGCACGAAGGTGAGATAGTCAACGGATTCCCCGATCACCTTTGCTTTCTCAACCTTGTGCTGGACATCCCGCCAGATTTCCTCCGGCTCGTAAAACGCCCGACGCTCAACCTGCATCTTTATGGTGCGTCCCAACTGACAGTAGACACAAGAATAGGTGCACACCTTGGGCGGGATATTGTTAATGCCCAGGCTGCGCCCTAAACGCCTGGATGGAACAGGCCCGAAAGCGATCACAGTTTGGCGCTCCTCTTGCTCTTTGTCAAACTCGTCCCCTGCGTCGCCGGGGCGACAGCAGGGCGCTGAGGATAAAAAACGCCGTGGCCGTGAGCACCATGGTCGCTCCAGAAGCCGTGTCGAGCCAATAGGACAGGAACAGGCCAACCACGGCTGATAGGTTGCCGATGACCACCGCCAGGAGCATCATCCGCCGGAAGTCCTCCGTCAGTTGGTAGGCGGCGGCCGGCGGGATCACGATCAGCGCCGAGACCAGGATGATGCCCACCACCTTGATGGACAGCACGATGGTCAGGGCCATCAGGCTGAGGAGCAGGACGTAGAGCGCGCCAGCCGGCAACCCACTCACCCGGGCCATCTCTGGATCGAAGATGATGAACAGCAGTTCCTTAAAAAACAACCCCACCGTCAGCAACACACCCGCCCCCAGCAACAAGCTGAGCCACAGGTCTTCCTGGGTCACGGCCAACACTGAACCGAACAGGTAGCCGAACAGGTCCACGTTGTAGCCCCGCATCAGCCCGATGACGAGGATGCCGAGGGCCATGGTAGAGGCGAAGAAGATGCCAATGGCGGTGTCCTCCTTCACCTCAGCTCGCAAACTGGTCCAGGCAATGCCCCAGGCAGTCAGCAGGCAGAAGACCACTGCCGTCAACAGCGGATTGATGCCCAGCAGGAAGCCCAGCGCCACGCCCCCGAAGCTGGCGTGGGCGATGCCAGCGCCAATGAAAGAGAGCCCCCTCAGTACCACGTAGACCCCGATGACGGCGCTCACCGTGCCGATCAATACCGAGGCCAGCAGAGCCCGCTGCATGAAGGTGTAGCTCAGGATTTCCAGCATGCTTCATCCCTCGTGAGGCCCGTGTCGCCGGACCACCAGGTGGGGCACCTCGCCGTGGCCCACCAGGGCCGCCTCCGGGCCGTACATGCACTGCAGCACCTCGCCGCTCAGCACCTCCTGGGGCCGACCGTGAGCCACCAGGCGGCGGTTTAAGCAGGCCACCTGGTCCACGTGCTGAGCCACCACCCCCACGTCGTGGGAGACGACCAGGATGGTCATGCCCTGGTGGTGCAGCTCCCCCAGCAAATCGAACAGCCCCTCGGTGGTGCCTACGTCCACGCCGGTGGTAGGCTCGTCCAGCAGGAGCAGCTCCGGCTCGGCAGCCAATGCCCGGGCGACCAGGGC
>CAYNWI010000042.1:0-12754 GCA_964400825.1 uncultured Anaerolineae bacterium
TCACCCAGCGGCGGCAGCTCGGCCAGGTCCTGCAAGCCGAAGTACTGCAGGAACTCAAATGTAGTGCCGTAGACGATGGGGCGGCCAGCCTGGGACAGGCGCCCCACCGCCTCGATCAAGCCCTTGCTGACCAGGGTGCGCAACACGCTGTCGCAGTTGACGCCCCGCACAGCCTCGACGCCGGCCCGGGTGATGGGCTGCTGGTAGGCGACGATAGCCAGGGTCTCCAGCGCTGGGGCGGAGAGCCTGCTAGTCAGCTCCAAACCCAGGAAGCGCTCGATGTAAGGAGCTGCGTCAGGGGCGGTAATCATCTGCACCCGCCCTCCTTTGCGCTGGAGACGCAGCCCCCGCCGCTCATACTCCTGGGCCAATCCTCGCAGCGCCTCCTCAACCACCGCCTGCTGGACGCCGATGGCCGCCGCCAAACGTTCAACGGCCACCGGCTCATCGGCCACGAAGAGCAAGCTTTCGATCAGGGACTTGATTCCCAAGCTCCCCTCCTCCAAAGCTTGCCCTGAGCAAGGTCGAAGGGTCGGGGGAGGGGTTGGAGGTGGGGGCATACTAGACATCCTCGTAGGCCACCGGTGGCTCTGGGGTATCGGGCGTTCCTGAGAGCAGCGGTGGCTCGGTGAGATCGCGGATGTGCTCTGAGACCAGCGGTGGCTCCGTGGAATAAGGAGCGTACTTGATGTTGACCCTGACCTTGCGCAGGCTCAGCCCCATCTTGTCCTCGACGGCCTCCCTGGTCACCTGGCAGACCTCCTCAGTCTTGGTTGGGACATCAACCTCTGGGCTGGTTTCCAGGTCGATCTCCACCTCGACGCCGCCCCTCCTGCCCCAGACGTTCGGCTTGATGGAGGTAACGCCCTCGAGCTGACTGATGTTGTGCTCCAACCGGCGAGCGACGGATTCCACCGTCAACTCCGCCTGGCCGCCGCTGATGCTCTGCACCCTGATGGCCCTGGGACGCCGCCGCCTGATCTCAAGCCAGATCAACACGACGCAAACGACGTCCACCAGCAGGGCCAGGGCGACGCCCACCACAAGCAAGGTGAGTGGACTAACCAGGGCCAGGTTATAATCCAGGTTCCACAGCCACCCCTGCAAGACCTCGATCATCGGCTGAGGCACGACCAGCGCCACGGTCATGACAACGATGGTCGCCAAGAGGAGCAAGATCACCACCACGCGATTAAATGTGTTCATCACAAGACCTCCTTATTCAATGTAGTTACGCAGAAACTCGCGCACCGTCTAAATTATACACCATCTTTTCTTCTTCGTCCAGCGACGGTAGCGATGCCAGTCGCCAGGCCCAACAACGCCACCAAGCTGATGGTGGCTCCCAGTTTGAATGAGAGGGGATCGTAGACGAACTCCACTCTGTGCTGGCCCGCTGGCAAGTACACTGCCCGAAAGAGAAGGTTCGCTCGGTAGATGGGCGTCTCCAGGCTGTCGGTCAGCGCGCGCCAGCCAGGATAATGGGCATCGGTCAGCACCAAATAGCCCTCCTCAGCCAGATTGGCGGAAATCACGACGCGCTCTGGCTCGTAGGACAGAATCTCCACCTCGTCCTCCCCAGCCCCCCCTCTTTCCCCCCCAACCTTGGGGGGGATGAGAGAGGGAGACAGCGCCTCCTGCCCGCCCGAGGCCAGGATCACTTCGTTCTCAGGCCGGAAAGCCGGATCTTTCATGGCTGCGATAGCCGCCTCGTCGTCCAGCACCCGCGCCTGATGAACGACGAAGGCTCGCGGCAGGTTGTCCAGGTTCTCGTAGATCTTCACGTCGCCACTGTGCACCAGACGGAACCGCCCCTCGGTAGAAACAACCACGGGCCAGAATGTGGCCGTCCTTTCGTCAATGAGGCTGAGCCCCCGCAGGTGCAGCCACCCAGCCGGGGCTAGATACTCAATCAAGATCTGGCGAGGAATCAGAGCTTCACCAAACTCCAGGCGGGCGAGGTAGTCATTCCCCTGGGAATTGTCGGGCCAGTGACGGCAGACCCTGGCCTGGTCATGCTGAACCCCACCCCCAGCGTATTCACCCTCCGCCGTCTCCATTCCAGCCCGCAGGAGACGGCTGTGCACCACCCCCAGCCCGTCAGTGACCGTCACCTGCGCCACAGGCACACCGTTGGGCAAATCCCCTGCCCCCTCCAGGTGGGAGACCAGGCCCAGGGCAGTAACGGCAAAGTCGGGCAGCTCCGCCACTTCCACCTGAGAAGCCGCCCCAGGGCCTAGAACGGCCTCGTGACTAAGGTCGTAGTAGACGTCGTCCACCCAGACATCGTGAACCTTGTCGGTGATGACATATTTGACGTTGAGCAGGCTCAGCAGCCGCGACGACGGTATCTCCGTCAACCGCTCGCGCAAGCGTCCATCGGGCGAAGGCTCGGACAGGAACAACTGTTGCAGCTCGACGTAGCGCTTGAGGGGGAGCACCCCGCCGTCGTAGCCGTCCACGCTGGGGATGCGGTAGACCAGGGGCAGGTTGGGGGCCAGTATCTCCTTCAGCTTGGTGACCACCACGTAGTCGTAGATGGCTTGAGGAGACAGTTGGTCCTCGAAAATCTGCTGTATCTCCCCCAGATCGCCGGGATCAAAAGTCAGGTCCGAGATGCTGAGGAAGCGATCCGTGGGCTGCCCAGCGGCTAAAAGGTGAGCCGGAGCAGTGCGCAGGGAGGAGTAGGCCTCCGGGGCAGTGGGATGGTTGTAGGCCAGGCCACGGCTGGCGGCGAAGAGCTCCCCGACGACGGTCAGTGCGACTACCAGGCGAAAAGCAGGGTGTGTCGCGTGAGCAGATAGCCCCACCCACACTAAGGCCGCGGCCAACAGAGCCAATGGCAGCCAGGCTAAGATTGTGGACCGGGTGGGGAAGTTGAGGAAGGGGGAGATGAGAATTAGGGTAGCGGCCAATACACCGATGGCTATCAGCAGACGACGACGGACGAAGCGCGACAGCTCCCCAACTTTGCAACCGGCCAGACTGGCTTTGGCCGGGAGGGAATAGCTCAAGAAGTCCGCCCCCAGCCCCGCCAGCATGGCTCCGCCGAAGGTGTAAAGATACAGCCAGCGGGCCGGCGCTCGGAATAGGTCAAAGCCCGGCACCAGCTTGTACAAGACAAAGTAGAAGGGATTGTAGGCCCCCAGTCCCAGGAACAGGCCCAGGGCCGTCAGGAAGACGAGGAAGGGCCGGGCCGGGTGGCGTCGCTGGAACAGGCTCCCGACGAGGGCCAAGGCCAAAGCGACGATGCCCAGATAAGCGATGTACTCACTGAAGACCTCCTCACCGCCGAAGGTCGGCAGCAAGGAGAGGAGCAGCAAGCGCGGCTTGAGAGAGAAAGAGGCAGCCTCGCGGTAGGACAGCCCCCCTCCCCGCACGGAGAGCCGCGAGAGCTCCAGGGTCGGCAACAACTGCACCGCCGCCAGAGCCAAAGCGATGATCACCACCAGGAGATAAAGCAACAAGCTACGCCAAATCTCCCTCCTAGGGCGCTCTCGGTCTGGGGGCGAAGCGAGCGCCGGTTGAGTAGCCGGAGGCGTATCGAAACCAAGCGAGCGGACTTGCTCAGAGGACCCGCCTGGCTTCGATACGGCTGGTTTCGACAAGCTCAACCCAAGCCGCTGCGCTACGAGCCTATTCAGTTGGCGTTTCCCCCACCACCTCCACAGCGGCGGAAAGACCGCGTACATCCCCAGAGCAAACAAGGTGATGTACGACGACTGAGTATGACCCGCTGCGAACTGTAGTCCCACCACGAGTCCGGCCAGCAAAACATACGACCATCCTCTACCTCGCTCGGCCTGGATTGCCAAATCCAGGCCAGGCCGCCGGATCTGGCGATCCGGCGGGAGCAGGTTAGCAGCGGGGTTCTGCAACCTTCGCAAGGTTCCCCCCCTAGCCAGGTCGAAAAGCAAAAAGAGCAGTGGCAGCCAGACGGAGCAATTCAACTGGTTGACGTGCTCCACCTGGGCACCCACGAACCCGCTGAGGGCGAAAACCGACGCCGCCAGCCAGGCTGCCCATCTCCCCAATCCCAGCGAGAGACGAGCATAGAGGTAGGCAAAAAGGCCCGCCAGGAAAACGTGCAGTATGATCGAATAACTGACCATCTTGGGCACAGGCAGCCAGTAGAGGAGAAAGTTCAGGGGATAGAAAAGCGCTGTCTGGGCGTTGGCCAAAAACGGCACGCCCATGAAGAGATACGGATTCCACAAGGGCAGGCTACCCTGGCGCACAACTTCAGCGGCGTAAGCCTTGTAGGGATAGAAATAGGTGAAGACGTCCAACCCCACCAGGATGAGGTTGGTGAAGGCGATCTTCCAGAAAAAGGCCAACGTCAGGGCGAGCAAGGTGGCCAAAGCACAAAGGTCTCTATCAACCTGAAACGTGAAACGTGAAACGTGAAACGTGAAATCTCTCACTTCCAATCCTCAATGCGGTAAACAGTGAACGAGGTAGTGCCATCGCGCCGGTAGGTCCAATAGACACGGCGGAGCGTCAAGCCTGCCTCGGCCAAAGCATCCCTCACCCCTGCGGTTGACTTCCCATTGGGGAAGACGACGTAGCGCTGAGCGTCATCTACCTGGCGGGCATCCTCAGCCAACTCCTCAGGCGAAGGGTACCAACGGAGAACCAGGGGGAAGTCGAACATGTAGAAGGAGTAATGCCAGCCCAGCCAATGGTGATACAAAATAGAGCCGGCGGGAACACGATCACGGAAATAGTGAGCCACCGCTTCGATACCATCGTAGGCTCCGTGGTCCCCGCCGATGGGGTATCCGCTCTGTGCCGCTGTCAAGGCCGGCCTGGTCAATGTGACGGCCAATAAGACGACGACCAACAACGCCCGATTGTGGGAATCCACCCTCCCCCTACCCCTCCCTGAGAGGGAGGGGAGAATACTTGCCAGTGCCCCGCTCGCCAGCCAGATGATCCTCGCCAGCAGGATCAGCAAGAGGGGAACCAGGCCCAGCAGGTAGCGATCCCAGATGTTGAAGCTCAACAGCCAGTGGCCCAGCAGGAAAAGGACGACGAAGGCTAACAAGGCGACATCGAAGAAAGCCGCCGGCTCTCCTCCCCTTCCTCCGCCCCCCTGACCCCCCAAAGTTGGGGGGAACGGGGGGAGGGGGGAAAGAGGGGGGACGAGGTCGTAAAGCAGGAGGCAGGGCAAGCCGCCCAGCAACAGGACGTTGAGAACAGGTGAAGCGGTTATGTAATGCAGTATCTCAGCCCAGTCTCCAAGCCGTTCAACCAACTGGGTGGGGTCTGCCCAAGCCAGGCCGCCGTAGCTGATGAGGCTCTGCTCAAAGTAGTTGGGCTGCAACTGCCAGCGCAGGGAATCCCACCAGGCCACGGGCGCCATCACCGCCAAGAAGCCCAAAGCGAGAAGTAGCCCTCTCCCCCCTAACCCCCCTCTCCCAATCCTGGGCGAGGGGGGAAGCGGACTCCCTTCCCTCACTTCCCCCCCAGAGTTGGGGGGGACGGAGGGGGGGCGGGAAGGGGCTGGGGACCTGTGGCGACGGGCGCCGATAACTGCGGCCAGAGGCACAAAGAGAAGGCCCTGTTGCTTGGTGGCCGCCGCCAGCCCCAGCATGAGCCCAGACCACCCTAAGTTCCCTTTTGCCGCCAGGCAGAGGGCCGCCAAAACCCAGGCCACCATCAGGGGATCGGTGAAGGCTGTGGAAGCGAAGAGGATGTTGAAGGGAGAAAGCGCCATCAAGATTGCCGCCACCATAGCCACCGCTCGTCCGTAGAGTCGAGAGGCCAGGTGGTAGAGCAGGGCGATGCTGGTCACGCTGGCCAGCATGCTGGGCAAACGGGCAACCACCTCAGAGCGACCGAAGAGCTTGAAACAGAGGGCCAGGGTGTAGATGAACAAGGGCGGTTTGTCAACGCGGAAGTGGTTCAGGATCGGGTCGCGCCCGGTGGCGACCTGGAGGGCCCAGAAGCTGTAGAGGGCCTCATCTTGATGGAAGCGGTTCGCGCCGATGGGAGCGAGCCGCAGGGCTGCTCCTACGAGCAGCAACAACGCCAGGCTCAAAGCCACCCAATGGCTACTAACCCCACCCTTCAGTCTCATTGGATCCAAAATTGCTCTGAGGGGATTGCCAAATCCCCGCTTTTGGCCTGGATCTGGCGATCCAGGCCGAGCAGAATTGGATCTACTGAGTCCCTTCATGAAACGATCAATCAACAAACCGATACTTGATCAGCGTCCACAGGGCTGTGATGCCGTCCCGCCAGGTCAGCTTCTTGCCCTCGTGATATTCCCGTCCCTGGTAAGAGATGGGCACTTCGTGGATGCGGTAGCCTCTTTTCAGCAGCTTGGCCGTGATCTCAGGCTCAAGCTCAAAGCGGCGCGAGCGCAGCGGAATGGACTTGATGACCTCGGTCCTGCAGGCTTTGTAGCAGGTCTCCATGTCGCTCAAGGCGGTGCCGTAAAGGACGTTCGTGACCAGAGTGACGATCCTGTTGCCCAGAGCTTGCAGGAAGAACATGGTCTCTCCGGACGCCATGAACCGCGAACCGTAGACCACCTCGGCCTGACCTTCGAGGAGGGGCTGGAGCAGCTTGTGGTAATCGCGGGGGTCGTACTCCAGGTCGGCATCCTGGATGATGATGAAATCGCCGCAGGCGTGTTCGAGCGCCGTGCGCACTGCGGCTCCCTTGCCTTTGTTGGCCTCGTGATAAAGTACCTTGAGGTCGCCTCTTTTCTCCTCCTCCTTCAACACATCTCGCGTGCCATCGGTGGAGCCATCGTCAACGACCACGATCTCCTTCTCCAGGTCAACGGCTCTGACTTGAGCCAGGATTTCCCGCAAGGTTGCCCGCTCGTTGTAGACGGGCATGATCACAGAAAGTAAGGGCTGATTCATTGGCAAAAGCTCCGGTTGTCGAGATAACATCCGACGGCGACCTGAATTATAACCTGTTTTGGAGTAGCTGTCAAAGCACTTGTCTTCGAAAAAGGAATCGCCCTCGCTATGGATAGAGGGCGATTTCTTTGACAGCAGTTTGTGGCCGCGAGTCCAGCAAAGCAATCCCCTGCCAGGTTGGGGATTGCTTCGTCACCTCGCTCCTCGCAATGACACTTACCTCACAACGTCTCCAGATAGCGATTGATCTCCCAATCGGTTACCTGGATACGGTACTCGTCCCACTCCGCTTTTTTAGCCCGCACAAAAGCCTGATAGGCGTGCTCCCCTAGCGCCTGCCGCAAGACCTCGTCTTTCTCCAGCTCATCAATGGCCTCCCTCAGAGTGCTCGGCAAAGTGGCAATGTCAAGCTCCCGCAATTTGGCATCGTCGAAATCATATACGTTCTCCTCCACCGGGGGAGGCGGTTCTAACTCCCGCTCGATGCCATCCAGGCCCGCCCAGAGCATGGCGGCGAAAGCCAGATAGGGGTTGCAGCTTGGATCGGGGCAACGCAGCTCCAGGCGAGTGGACTGCTCCCGGCCAGGTGAGTATCTTGGGATGCGAATCAGCGCCGAGCGGTTGATCTGCCCCCAGCAGACGTAGACCGGGGCCTCGTAGCCGGGCGTCAGGCGCTTGTAGGAATTGACAGTCGGCGCTGCGATGGCGGACAGAGCTCGGGCATGCTCTATCTGGCCAGCCAGGAAAGCATAGGCCGTCCTGGTGAGATTGTACTTATCGCTGGGGTCAAAGAAAGCGTTTTCACCATCAAGAGTATAGAGGCTTTGATTGGTGTGCATGCCCGAACCGTTGACGCCGAAGATGGGCTTGGGCATAAAAGTAGCGTAGAGGCCGAAAGTCTGCGAGACCGCCTTGACGGTGTAGCGCAGGGTCATAACGTTGTCGGCGCTGGTCAGGGCATCGGCGTAGCGGATGTCAATCTCGTGCTGGCCTTCCGCCACTTCGTGATGCTCCATCTCTACTTCCATCCCCATGCTTTGCAAGGTCAGAGCTATATCCCCCCGCACCTGAGAAGCCAGGTCCCGAGGTGAGAAATCGAAATAACCGCCCACGTCGTGGGGAACGGGCCTTATCTTGGGCTCAGCGTTCATCTTGAATAAAAAGAACTCCAATTCGGGTCCTACGTTGTACAGATAACCTCTCTCCCTCGCCGCCCCAATGGCCCGTTTGAGGATGTAGCGCGGGTCGCCTTCGAAAGGCTCGCCATCGGGCCGATGGACATCGCAGATGATGCGGGCCACCTTCCTGGCCGGTGATTCCCAGGGAAGGAGGCAATAGGTATTGACATCGGGCCTCAACACCATATCGCTCTCACAGATGCGAGCAAAGCCCTCGACGGAGGACCCGTCGAACCAAACCCCCATCTCTATGGCCTCCTCCAGCCGGCCCACAGGGATGGCGACATTCTTGATCGTGCCCACGATATCAGTGAACTGCAAACTGACGAACTTCACGTCGTCGGCCTTGACCCTCTCCAGAACCTCCTGCTTATCTGAAAACATTTTGCCCCCCTTTCAAACAACGGACTACAGAATTCAACGGACTCGTCTTAACCGAAAGAGGCCCCCTTAACGAAATGAGGCGGCCTCGGCTCATTGCTCCATCCCTAAAATTTCACGAATTGACACGAAGAAAAGGAAAATTAGTGAAAATTCGTGTAATTCGTGGCAAACAGATTTCAAAGCTCACAAATCGGTATCGGATCCCTCTTGTGCTGGGAGGCGGCCATCATGGCCCTCACGCGGGCCATGGCCTCCTGATCGCACTCACTCGTATCACCGGACTCGATGGCCGCCAGGATACTATCCAACTCATCATAGCTGATACCCATCTCCCCCTCGTCCGTCTGCCCCTCCCACAGGCCGGCGCTGGGGGGCTTGGCGATGATCTCCGCCGGAATGCCCAGCTCGCGGGATAGCTCCCGCACCTGGGTTTTCAACAGGTCCCCCAGGGGCAGGATGTCAACGCCGCTATCGCCGTACTTGGTCGTATAACCCACCATGATTTCGCTTTTGTTTCCCGTGCCAGCGACCAGGTAATTACGGCTGTTGGCGAAGTAGTACAGCACGGCCATGCGCAGCCGGGGCATCAGGTTGCCCACGGCCACCTTGTCTCCAGGGGGAAGGGTCGCCAAAAGGCAATCGAAGACGGTGGTCAGGTCTACGTATTCCATCTCGATGCCGAATTTGACAGCCACCAGTCGGGCGTGCTCCACATCGGTCGGATCGCTGTGGCAAGGCATGATCACGCCCAACATCCCATCTCCCAACCCCATCTTGGCCAGGACGGCCGTTAAGGACGAATCAATCCCCCCGCTCATCCCCAGCACCACGCCCCTGGCTCCTGCCTCCTCGACCCTCTCCCTGATCCAACTGCTGATCCATTCAGCGACTGTCATCTTCCCCCCACTGGTTACTGGTCACCGACTACTGCCTGTTGGGCCAGGATGATCGCCTCCGCGACCTCTTTCATGGGCTTGCGGGTGTTCATGCTCATCTTCTGGATCTTGCGGAAGGCCTCTGCCTCGGTTATGCCCTGGCTATCCATCAAGATACCTTTGGCCCTGTCCACCAGCTTTCTGGTCTCCAGAGCCAGCGTGAGGTTGCCAACCTCTTGCTCCAGGGCCCGGAACTCGGCAAAGCGGGCCACAGCCACCTCGATAGCCGGCGCCAAATCGGACTCTCGGAAGGGCTTGACGATGTAGCCCACCACACCCGCATCCTTGGCCCGCTCGATGAGCTCCTGCTGGCTGTAGGCAGTGAGCAACAAGACAGGAGAGACCCTCTCCTCGGTCAGCACCTGGGCGGCATCAATGCCATCCATGCCCGGCATCTTGATGTCCATGATCACCACATCGGGCCTCAGCTCCCGCGCCAGATTCACCGCGCTGCGTCCATCGCCCACCTCGCCGATAACGAGATAACCCAGGTTGGTCAACATCTCCCTGAGATCCATGCGGATAATAGATTCATCGTCGGCGATGATCACTCTCGTTCGCTCCACGCTTCCTCACCTCCCAGTGTTTGTTTGGGGAAGGTCACGATGGCCGACACCCCATCCCCCTTCCTCAGTTCGAATTGTCCTTTGAGATCGTCCTGGACCAGGGTCTGGACTATCTGCAAGCCCAGACTGTCGGCCTGCTCCAGGCTGAAATCATCCGGCAGCCCCTGCCCGTCATCCACCACAGTGATGGACACCCTGTCGCCATCGTCCCGGAGGTTGACTGAGATGGTACCGCCGGGCTTGCGCTCGTATCCATGCTCCACCGCGTTCTGCAGCAACTCGTTGATGATCAGGGCGCAAGTCGTCGCTTGTTGGGCAGGCAGATAAATGTTAGGCCCACTTAAGGTCAAGCGAATCCGCTTATCTGGCTGCAGAATCCCCTGCCGGGTGTGGTTCACAACGCGCTGGCTTACATCTCTAATGTTAATAACCCTCGCTTCCTGCTGTGCAAAAAACTCATGCACGACGGCCACGCTGAGGACACGCGCCACGCTATCGCTCAGGGCGCGCCTGACTTCCTCCGACTCGCTACGTCTGGCCTGCATCCGTAACAAGGCAGCGATGACTTGCAGATTGTTCTTCACCCGGTGGTGAATCTCCTGGATCATGGCCGACTTGACCTTAAGCTCCCGCTCCTTACGCCGCACCTCGGTCTCATCATGGATCGTTAACAGCACCCCCACCAGATGGGGCTCGAGGGGAGGCGATCCCAAAAAGCGTCTTAAACTCACTAACCCCTCCCCAAGAGAAGTCAGAGGAATTACCTTCTTGATCCAGACGCGATGCCCCTCTTGGGTCTCCTCTTCGAGACAACGCTTTTTCCGCCAAGCCCTGACCACCAGGGCCTCGTCCTCTGTCTCCAGATCGGAAGTGCGTTTTCCCGGGAGGCTATCCAGATACCCCAGCTTGCGATAGAGGCCGGTAGCGATGCCGCTGGCATATCGTATCCATCCCCCGCTATCCACGACCATAATACCGTCGTGCTCGCCGAAAGAAGAAAGCTGCCCAGTGCCTTCGAGCTCCCCCCGCAGCAGCATCTCCTGCAATTGCCTCAAGGCCTGCTGGAAGACCTTACTACGCCGACGATGCCGCTCGTGCTCGATGAGGTTGGTCTCAATGCTCAGAACCCCCAGCACTTTCCCTTCCTCGTTGCAGATGGGGCGGACCTCCTGCAGTACCGGAGCCCCATCGGGGATCAGCGTCCTGTTGCCGCGCAGCGAGCGCCCTCCAGCCAGAGCCTGACGAACGAGAGGCTCCTCCGCCGCCGTCACCATCTGCCCGACGACGAGCTCTGGATGAATGGGGGCAATGGAGTGAGGCCGCGCCTGAGCCACCACCGCCGCGCGGTCGGGCGAGACCAGGCCATAGATCAACAGATCGGCGCGGCTAATGTCGGCCACGATGGGCATATCGTTTTCTATTTTCTGCAGAAACGCGATGTCCTCCTCGGTCAGGTCACCGCATCTGTAGACTACTTCGTCCATGGATAGCTCGACTTTGAAGCTGAAAGAATAACTTTCGACGGGTCAGGCGGGAAGGCGTTGCGGATATGCGCTTACAGGTATCTTGCTGCTGAAGATTGGCTCGCTCGCAAGTTCTTCCTCAGCCTCTAACTCATACAGTGCCTCTGGTGCAAAATCGGCTTCGTTAGGCCACACCACTGTGCCTGCCACAGGGTCTATGACCACACGGGCGAAATAGATCGGGTCATGCAAAGGCTCAAAAATAGGGCCATCCAACAGCGGCCACAGATTCACCCGTTTGCGCGTGCCGTCACTGAACGTCAACCGCAGTGAGTGGGGCCCACAGACTTTAGCCTCAAGGATATGCAAAATCATCGCTCATCCTCCCGTTTTCATTCAAGCGGCGGGATGCGCTGCAGTGGTTGGCCCGCTCGCGCCAGCTCCCAATTGACCTGCAACTCATCCTGATACATGGATGCCCATTCAAAGACCAGTGACTGTACCCGCCGGGGTAAAATCCCCTTTAGCACCTCCACTGGGTCAATGCCAATCGCGGCGTCATATTGAGCGTAGATGGCATGGAAATGCGGTGGCACGTGATCCTTGTAGTACATGTAGACTACAATCCCGAAGAACTCAGAGATTCTCGGCATCGTTGTTCCTCAATATGAACAATGGCCGACAGCGTAGAATCACAATCGGCCATTCAATTGCTGATGGCTAGTAGCCTATGGCTTATGGTCGGGGCGGCCGGATTTGAACCGGCGACCACTTGAACCCCATTCAAGTGCGCTACCTGGCTGCGCTACGCCCCGCCAGCCTTATTATAGCAAAGAGCTATGAATTTGGCAAATCAGCCAACGAGTTCATGACCTCCTGAGCATAGCCCCGCACCTGGTCTGCCGTGGACATGGCGAGCGCGTCGGCAGCCACCTCGCGCGCCCGCTCAAGAGTGAGCGCGGCGATCAGAGCTTTGGCCTGGGGGATGGCAACCGCACTCATGCTGAACTCGTCCAGCCCCAGGCCCAACAGGATGGGGATGGCTTCGGGCTGGCCGGCCATCTCCCCGCACATGCCAACCCATTTGCCAGCCGCGTGAGCGGCCTCGATCACCCGCTGGATCAACCGCAGGATGGCCGGGTGCAGCGGCTGGTAGAGGTAAGCGACTTTCTCGTTGGTGCGGTCACAGGCCATGGTGTACTGGATCAAGTCGTTGGTGCCGATGCTGAAAAAGTCCACTTCTTCAGCCAGCACGTCGGCTGCCAGAGCCGCCGCCGGCACCTCCACCATGATCCCCACTTCAATCCCGGAAGCGATGGGAACGCTCGCGGCCTCCAATTCGGCTCTCAC
>CAYNWI010000043.1:0-6064 GCA_964400825.1 uncultured Anaerolineae bacterium
TACCTAATGTTATTATGCATAAGTATAACATAGTTTTGCCATTTTGTCAAGGGTTGAAACCTTAAAATCTTCCTGGTAGGCGAAAGGGGATGCCGTCGTGACAGCGGCATCCCCTTTGTGGATGCAGATCTGGCCTAAATCATCTGTGATCCGGGTCTCGCCTTCAAAATGCCAAGCTTCAAGCTACGGGCAAGCGGAAGGTAAAACGGCTGCCCTGTCCCAAAGCCGATTCGACCTCAATCGTACCCCCATGTGTCTCCACGATCCGTTTGACCAGGGGCAGGCCCAGGCCCGTGCCGTGCGGTTCCATCTCCTTGGCCTGAGGCGTCCGGTAGAACTCCTCGAAGACCTGGGCTTGATCCTCTGGAGCTATGCCGATCCCATCATCTTCCACTGTTCCAACCGCCCACCCCCCTTCCTCATCCAGAGTGATGGTCACTTGACCACCTGCCGGGGTGTATTTGATACCGTTGGAGATCAAGTTGGTCCACAATTGCTCCATCTGACTGGGATTGGCCTCCACCAGCGGACGCTGACGCACCTCCGTCGCGAACACCACCCCCTTCTCCTTAGCCTGAGCCCGCAACAGAGGGACTACTCTCTCCAGCGAGTCCGCCGGCGAGAGCTTCTTTCGCTTCGGCGGCGTCAACTCCTGCCTGGCAGCGGCCAGGCTCAGCAGATCATCCACCAGGTCCAGCAATCCCCGCGCCCGCTCGATGGCTCGTTGGAGAATGTCCCGCTGTTGATCAGGAGGGACGTATCCTTTGAGCATGGCCAGCAGGAAGCTTTGCAGGGCGGTGACAGGGGCCCGCAATTCATGGGCCACCGTCAGGGTGAAGGTCGTTTTGAACCGATCCAGCCGTTCCATTTCCTCCTTGGCCCTGGCCAACTCGGCCGCCTCCTGTTCAATGGCCTGCAACCGCTTGGCTTCCAGCGACAGCCGCCGCCGCTCCAGCCCCTGATTCACCGTCATCAGCAGCAGGTCGGTGGTAAAAGGCTTGGAGATGAAGTCGTAAGCCCCCCGTTTGATGGCCTCCACCGCCAGCTCCACCGTGGCGTAGCCAGTGATGATCACGCTCACGAGGTCAGGGTCCTTCTTCTGGCAGGCACCCAGCAGGTCAATGCCCCGGCCGTCGGGCATCATCACATCTAGCAGCACCAGGTCGAAATCACATTCCTGGATCTTGTGTATACCCTCCTGGATGGTGGCCGCTGTCTCCACGGCGAATCCCTGCGGCTCCAGGCACCGCCGGCAGCCCTCCCTGATGCCCAACTCGTCGTCAATGACCAGGATGTTGCCTTTGGCTTCTTCCATAATCTCTCCTGTTACTATCAAGCGATCACATCGGCCGGGGCGCTGGCCGAGGCCAACTGTTCCTTGAGCAACTGCACTGGCAGGGTCACGGTGAAGGTCGTCCCCTGGCCAATTTGACTCTGGACAGTTATCTGCCCCCGATGCATCTTGATGATACCATAGACGATAGATAATCCCAGCCCTGTCCCTTTGCCCAGTGCCTTGGTAGTGAAGAAGGGGGTGAACAGCTTGCCCAGGTTCTCCGCCGGGATGCCACACCCCGTGTCGGAGACCTTGATCTCCACCCACTGGCGGTTCACCGGCCGGGTGGCGAGAGTGATGGTGCCGCCATCCCCCATCGCCTCGGCGGCGTTGTTCAGCAGGTTGACAAAGACCTGCTGTAACTGAGCCGGGTCGGCCTGGATGGCGGGCATATCGGGGCTGAATTGGTGCACAATCTCCACCTTTTGGAAAGCTGGCTGAAGGCTGACCTCCTCGGTCACCTGTTCTAGCAGGGCATGGACATCGGTGTCCTGGGCCAGCACTTCCTGCTGTCGGGCAAAGTTCAAGAGGTCGGCCACGATTTTCTTGCAGCGAGTGGTCTCGTTGATGATCATCTCCAGGTCTTTGCGTCGGGGGTCGTCTTCACGCGCCTCTTTGTACATCACATCGGAGAAAAGGAGGATGGCACCCAGGGGATTGTTGATCTCGTGAGCCACCCCAGCCGCCAGTTGCCCCATCGAGGCCAGCTTCTCTTTGTGCAGCAGCTCCTGCTGGGTTTGATGCAGGGTTTCGACCATGTTATTGAAGGACCGTCCCAGCACGGCCAGTTCACCACTACCATAGGGCTGCACACGGGTCGTCATGTCGCCCTGGGCCAGGCGGCGGTTGGCCTCTACCAGTTCGGCAATGGGTCGGGTGATTAACTGGGCTATGGGCACGGCTATAACCCCGGCCAGCACGATGCAGACCAGGGCGATCAGGGTCACCCGGTTGTTGAAAGTGTGGATCAGGGCCTGGAAGGCCGACTCGAGGGCGCCCACGTACAGGCTGCCTACCACCTGGCCTTTGTGGTCGCGTAACGGCTCGTAGCGGGTGATGAACCAGTCGTTGACCACGTAGGCCCGGCCCACGTAATCGCGAGCCTGCTCCAGCACCACGTCAAACACCAACTGAGAGACCCGGGTGCCGACGGCCCGTGTGCCATCCTCATTCCTCACGTTGGTTGAAACACGCAGGTCGCCGAAGAAGATAGTCACAGTGTCAATCCCGGCCACCTTTTTGATGCGATCTACCAGGGTGAAGTCGTTGTTGAAAAGATACACCGCCAGTACTGCCCCCACCGCCTCACCATCTTTGCTCCGCAGTGGGGAGACCCCCATCAGGGCCAGACCAGCCGTGCCCTCGCGGGAATCGAAGGGTTCCGGAGCCGCCTTGGGGGTATCTTTCAGTGAGATGTGGGCCTGCTTGTCCAGCCCCACCTGGGTCAGAAACTCGGCCGGGATGATCTCGGTGGCTGCCTGTGACTCCCCGGATGACAGCGTCTCTTCGACAATCGGCAACTGTCCCCAATTGCCCTGAGAAATGACCGGTGACAGTTCGCCCTCCGGCGATGTAACCCGTCCTACCAAAACATTGCCCTCAAGGTCAAGTGCGGCGATCAGGTGCGTGCCACCCAGAGCCAGCACGGTGATCTTGTTGGTGATCTGCTGATCAATGATCTGGAGGGCCTCGTCCTGGCCCTGAGAGGCGGCTGGCAGGCTCTGGATCACCCAGGGGTCCAGCACCAGCCGGTGGCTGATGGCTGCGATTTCGTCCAGTTTGAGCTGGTAGAAAGCATTGGCCAGGTCCATGTCGCGGGCTACCCGCTCAGCCTCAGCATCCTCCAGGTAGTCGTTGATCACTCGCAAGCTGACCGCGGTGTTCAGGCTCACCGTCAACGCGGCCACCAGCGAAAATAAGGCGATCAGGACGATTTGCAGCCGTCCTCCGAACAACGTGGAAATGAAACGTCTCATGTCAGGCCTCTCCGTGATTGGCCAGGGGCAGGGTGGAGCGGAAAGTGCTGCCCTGGCCCACAACTGGTTCCACCTCGATGGTGCCGCCTCCACTCTGAACAGTGATAAGAAACGGGGCACACTGAAACGACCAAGCCATTCATGGAGCTTGTTGGCGGCTCGGAGCCAGGTGTGCCCCTCAGCATCAAATATCTCTACAACGGTTAGACCAGAAAGCGGCGGATAGTCTTCAACAGGTGATCCGGGTCTACGGGCTTGCTGATCCAGGCATCAATCGGTATGTGCATGTCGTCTGGAAGCAGTGCCGCGTGCTTGCTGCTGTCAATGCTGGAGACCATGACCACCGGAATCGTCTTGAGGCCCGGATCGGCTGCCATCTTGTGGGAGACGTAGACGCCGTCCAGTGGGGAAGCCATCATCACGTCGAGCAGGACCAGGTCAGGTCGTTCTGCTTTCATCAGGGCCATAGCCTGTTCCCCGTCGGCTGCAGACGTGATCCTGTAGCCTCCCTGGGTGAGAATCATGCGAGTGATCTCGACAAAATCGGGGTCATCGTCTACGACCAGGATCGTGGGCTTGATACCTGGTTTCACTGCCACAACCTTTTGGGGTCTCAGGTAGATGAACCAGTAGACCAGTCCCATAAAGCCAGCTCCACCGATGACGTTGCCGATGGTCACCGGCAGTAAGTTCTTCAGGAAGAACGCTCCCCACGTCAGGTTGCCATAGTCGGCTGCTGTCTTGCCGATGGCTGCCCAGAAGTCACTTCCGGCAAAGCCTTTGATGAACAGGCCGATGGGGATAAAGTACATGTTGGCGATACTGTGCTCAAACCCGGCAGCTACAAAGGCGGTGATGGGGAAGAGGATGGCCATAATCTTGTCTGTCGTGGACCGCGCCGACAGGCAAAGCCAGACGGCCAGGCACACCAGGGCGTTGCACATGACACCCAAGGCGATAGCTTGGACGAAGCCCAGGCCGCACTTGGTGTTGGCGATGCCCAGGGCATTGGCGCCTAATGCCCCGCTGGCCGACATGTACTGCCTGGTCAGGAACATGACCAGGGCGGTGAGAACGGAGCCGACAAAGTTGCCCAGGTACACTATGCCCCAGTTGCGCAGCAAGCCGCTGAGGGATACCCTGCCGTTGGCAAAGGCCATGACGATCAGGTTGTTGCCAGTGAACAGCTCAGCCCCCGCTACGATGACGGCGATGAGGCCGAGGCAGAAGACCAGGCCTCCCAATAGCTTGATGATCCCATAGCCCACGCCGGCGGCTGCGAGGCCAGTTGTTACGGTTGTGGCAAAGATCGCGCCTGTGCCAATAAAGGCCCCCGCCAACATTGCCAGGGCGAACATCGTCTCCGTTTTTAGCTCTGCTTTCTTGACACCTACTCCCTCCATCCGGCTGGCCATCTTGGCCGGTGGATGGGCGTCAATTTGGATCTCGTTAGACATTTTACTTTCTCCTTCATTGATTTTGTGAGCATCTTTGCTCTTGTGGAAATCCTTGCTTTTTGGGTCTTTGGGAGTTGGCTTGAATAGCGGGCCGGAATCTCCAAGAAGGGCGCCTTCGCAACGAAGGCACCCCTCGTGGGTAGAAAATTCCCTGTTGCCCCGTTGCCTCATTGACTTTCCGGGCGCTCGCCCGGTGGTGCCCGCAAGCGCGCCCGTAAAGCGGCGTGCTCTGGCGAGGCCAGCCTCTCCTGCGACACCGCCCGCATCGCCGCCAGATCGCCCGACCAGAGGGCGGCCGCTTGCAGCCACAGCCCTGGGAACACCTCGCTGCGCAACACGCCGTCAGTGTCGGGCGTCAGTGTCTCGTAGACCCCCTCGCGCAAGACGAACCAATCCACCCGCTGCTCGTACATCTCGAAACTCTCCAGTTTGGGCGTTGAACTCAGTTTACCACAAAAAAGAGCAAACGTCAAACGCCAATCAGTCAGCGTGCTACCGGAGATGGATCCCAGGGCTGTACTGAAATCGCACGAGTAAAAAGGCGATGAGCGAGGCGGCAAGAAGGAGCAAGCAGATGTTGTCCGCCGGACTGAGTTTCAACTCCCTCAGATACGTCCTCTTGGTTCCAGACTGGAATCCTCGCGCAGCCAGGGCCAGGGAGAGGTTGTCGGCCAGGCGCAGAGCGGTGACGATGATAGATACCAAAATGGGCAGGTACGACTTGATGCGTCGGACGAAGTTCCCTTCGCCAACTACCCATCCCCGTGCTTGCTGGGCCTCGCTCACGGTGGTGTATATCCCGTAGAGGGTCGGCAGGTAGCGCAGAGCAATGGCCAGGGTTAATCCCCATTCGTAAGGCAATCCCAACTTCACCAGGCCCCGCACCAAACGAGTTTGATCGGTGGAGAAGAGCAATACCAGGAAGACAAAGGCTAAGGCATCCACCCGCAGGGCTGTGCCTAGGCCCTGCCATAGGCCCTGAGTGGTGATTCTGATCCGCCACACCTGCCAGAGAACCTCGTCTCCCTGGGGATAAAAAACGGGCCACAGCACGAGAATGAGAGCAGTGATGGGCCACATTCTCTGCCAGGCCCAGCGCAGGCGACTGGCCGGGACTTTGCCAGACCAAAGTATCCCGTGCACCCCCAGCAGAAAGACGGCTGAGACGAAGGGGGAGCTGAAACTCAGCAGCAAGACGCTGCTAAAGACCACAAAAGCGAGCTTGGTCCGCGGGTCTAGCCGATGCAGCCAGGAGGGACGGTCCACGTATAAATCGAAGGCGAAGCTCATTTCTC
>CAYNWI010000043.1:6164-12669 GCA_964400825.1 uncultured Anaerolineae bacterium
AGGATGGTCTCTTGCCGAAACACCTGCCGGGTGGGCCCGCAGGTCAGAATGTGGCCCTCGTTCAGTATCAGGACGTGGCGAGCGAACTCGGCCACCAGCTTCATGTCGTGGGTGACGAGGATGATGGTGTGGCCCTGGCGGTTGAGGTTAGTCACCTCTTCCATCAGGGTGCGGGTACTGCGCCAATCCAGGCCCGCCGTCGGCTCGTCCAGCACCAGAATCTGGGGACGCATGGCCCAGACCGCCGCCAGGGTGACCTGCCGCCTCAAGCCGTATCCGAGGACGGCGGGTGGAGTATCGGCCTGGTCTTCAAGCCCAAAGAGAGCCAGAGCTTCAGTCGTACGGTCCGCCACCTCCCTCTCCGAGAAACCCAGATTGCGCGGGCCAAAAGCGACCTCCTCCCAAACCGTGGGAGCGAAGATCTGATGGTCGGGGTTCTGGAAGAGGTAACCGACTTTCCGCGCCAACTGCCCCACACTCTGACCGGCCGTGTCTTGACCCAGGACGAGGACTCGGCCACGGGTGGGACGCAGCAGGCCGTTGAAGTGCTTGACCAGGGTGGTCTTGCCGGAACCGTTCTGGCCGACGATGGCCAGGAAGTCACCGGCCTCGACACTTAGATTCACTTCCGTCAGGACTGCGGGGCCATCATCGTAGCGGTACGATAAATCCTTCACCTGAATGGCTGGTGAGTGTTCGAAGGATATTGGAAGTTGGAGGTTGGAGGTTGGAGGTTGGGTATTGGGTATTGGGTATTGGGTATTGGGTTGCAGCTCGCCCGCAAACGCGGAGCAAGCTTCGTCTTCGGTGGCGAAGTGAAAGGTTGTCCCCTGCCGTCGGTTGAAGAGGTGGGCCAACTCGCTCATTTGAGGGACGGCCAGGCCCCAGTCGTGTAGCGCCTCTACCCGAGAGAACACCTGGCGGGGCGATCCTTCGAGCACTGGCTGCCCCTGTTCCATGATCACCACGTGGTCGGCCCAGGCCATCACCGCCTCCGCATCCTGCTCCACCATGACGACAGTGACCTCTTCCTCTCTCTTCAGTTTCTCGATCACAGAGAGCACCTCGTGTCGGCCCAGGGGGTCCAGGCCAGTCACCGGCTCATCCAGCACCAGCACCTGGGGACGCATGGCCAGCACGGTGGCGATGGCCAGGCGTTTCTTCTGGCCACCTGAGAGCTGAAGTGGATGGCGCTTGCGCAGTCCTGTCAGCCTGACCACCTCCAATGCCCAGGCGATGCGCTCCTCCATCTCCGCTGGCGACAGCCCCAGGCTTTCCAGCCCGAAGGCGATCTCGTCCTCCACTGTCATGTTGAAGAGCTGGCTCTCTGGATCCTGGAACACCAGCCCCACCTGGCGGCTCATCTCGCCGGGGCCATGATCTCTGGTGTCCATCCCAGCTACGACGACCTGCCCCCGGAACGTGCCTCCCACGAGGTGGGGCAAGATGCCATTGAGGGTCAGGCAGAGGGTGGTCTTCCCTGCCCCGGTAGGGCCCATGAGGGCCAGGAACTCCCCCTTCTGTACCCGCAAATCAACCCCCTTGAGCACCGGAATCGGCTCTCCTCCCGGCGTCAAGGGGGGGTAGGCGTAGTGGAGATCCTCCACGATGACCAGGTCATCCTTTGGACGTTGGATATTGGGTATTGGATTTTGGATTATCGTTCCCTCCAAAGTCCCATCTGAGTGATGGGGGGATAGGCCCTGCGCACCAGGAGGAATAAGGGCACGCCCCCGACAATGCCAAACAACCCCTGCAGCCCGTTCCAGGGCAGTTCGAAGAGAGCTGCTCCTACCCCCATCAGGACAGTCTGGACTACGAAGTAGCCGCCTGCCACGATGAGCTGGCCAATGACAGCCGCTACGACCATGATCGGCCACGGTTTGCGCCAGCCGAGGTAGCCCACGACCAGCCCTTGCAGGCCATGGATGATGAGGGTGGGCACGATGTAGAGGGGGAAGCCTACAGCATCTGCTATGGCCATCCCTACCCCAGCGGCTACCATGCCGACCCATGGGCCAAAGGCCAGGGCGGCGAAGTTGGCCGCTGCGTCGCCCAGGTGGATGTAGCCCTGAGTGGGCGGGATGTACAAAACCCTACCCCACATGGTCAAGACGCAGACTATGGCGATCATCATACCCGTGATGGATATCGTCCTAACGTCAAGTCCTCTTCCAGTCATTTGAACCTCCTTTTTTTAGGTTTTTGGGTAAGCCAGGTGCAACGCACTTCTGAAGGTCAGGGAAAGTGCGTTGCACCTACACAATGGGCTGGGCCGCGAACTCCACGCCGCTCGGCTCTTCTGCACTCTTACGCTTTTCTAACAGCGCGTTCAGGGCCACGCCCAGCCGCTGAATCCCCTCTTCTATTTGAGCGACGGGGGGACAACTGAAGTTCAGGCGTATCTCCTCCTGCCCACCGCCATCGGGATAAAAGACTTCGCCCGGCACCAGGGCCACACTCTGGTGGGCAGCTTCGGCCATCAACTGGCGAGCTTTCAGCCCCGACAGGAGCCGACACCAGAGGTTAAAGCCACCCTGGGGCTCGTCCCATTCCAGACCGTCCGGAGCGTGCTCGGCCAGGGCGACCAGCATGGCATCCCGCCGCTGGCGATAGAGGTCCCGTACACGATCCAGGTGCCTGTCCAACGCCCCCCTCTGGCAGAAGTCATGGACTACTCCCTGGATCAAAGTGCTGCAATGGAGATCGGCCAATTGCTTGATCTGGCTCAGCCGCTCGATCACCGGTCGTGGTGCAGCAACCCACCCCAGCCGCAGGCCAGGGAAGAGGATCTTGGAAAAGGTGCTCAGGTAGATAACATACCCGTCCTGATCCAGGGCCAGCAATGGAGAAGGAGCCTGGGTGGTGTAATAGAGTTCGCCGTAGGGATCGTCTTCGACGACGGGCACCCGATGGCGGCGGGCCAGCTCTAGCAACTGCAGGCGTCGCCTGGGGGCCATGGTGCATCCTGAGGGGTTCTGGAAAGTGGGCAGGGTGTAGATCAGCTTGGGCCGGTAGCGGATGAGAACGTTTTCCAGGACATCTAGCCGCATCCCCTCTTCATCCAGCGGTACGCCCAACAGCCTGGCTCCCGCCGCGCTGAAGATTTGCAGGGCTCCCAGATAACTGGGCGCTTCCACCACCACCTCATCCCCCGCCCTCAGGAAGGCGCGGGCGATCAGGTCCAGGCCCTGTTGAGAGCCGGTGACGATGAGGATGTTTTCCGCTCTGACGGTGGCTCCCCGGCCAGCTAAACGGCGGGCAATAGTCTGGCGCAGGGGATAGTAGCCCTCGACGGGACAGGGTTGGAGAAGGGTCTGGCCCGCAGTGTCCAGAACGTGGGCCATGGCTTGCCGGAAATCGTCCAGAGGATAGAGCTCAGGAGCAGGGACGCCGGCGGCGAAAGAGATGGTATCAGGGCGAGTTAAGAGGGCCATCAGGTCGCGCAGCACCGGGTCCCGGCCTCCTTCGGGACGGGGCACGAAGTACTCATTCCAGACCAGGGGGTAGGTAGTCAGGTGGTCAGGGGACTGGGGGGGAGATAGCGACGGACGGCAGACAGCAGTGCCTCGCCCTACGTGTCCCTCCACCAGGCCATCGGCGGCCAGCTCGCGGTAGGCGTTGACTACCGTGCTGCGGTTCACCCCCAAGGCAGTGGCCATCCTCCGTTCCGGCGGCAGGCGGCTGCCCTCGCCCAGGGTGCCATCCAGGATCATCTCCCGCAAACGGTCTCGAATCTGGAGATAAAGGGGGGTACGGCTGTCCCGGTCCAGACGCAGCATCATAATGGGCACCTCAACCACGAGCCTCTGATTGGACTGTTCCAATGTCATTATAACAGGGATTCCAGGGGCTGTCAAGGGCCAATTGGATGGCAATTTGTACCATCCAATAAAGAACAAAAGGGCACTGCGCGATGCAGTGCCCTTTTCAGTCTGGCGGTCAACACTACCGACTTAGCGATAGTCTCCCCGATACTCCTCAGGCAGTAACTCAGCGATGCGGTGCATTATTTGACTTGGGTTTCAGGTTCTTTATTCGAGGCGCGTCCCTTGCACCTGGACAGCATAGGTCACGGCCGTGCCTCCGAACGGCAACAGTTTTACCTGGAAAGGGGAGGACTCTCCTGCTGCTGGGGCGTTCTCCAGATCGGCCTGACGAAAGCCTATCACCCGGCCGTGGGCATCGTAGGCCGTGACCAGGACTGTAGCCGTCTCGGTGTCGGCCTGGCCGGTGTTTTGGGCCAAGCCCTCCACAGTGAAATAGTGCCCCTCGGATTGGCCTTGTTGTTCGGTAATGGTCAGGTCCAAATAGCGATTTCCCAGATAAGTCACCGGGTCTGCGCTCAGGGCGATAGCCTGATATTTAGCAAAGCTCACTGGCGGGTTGGCAAAGAGGACGGCGAAGGGAGCTTTGCCCCTTTGTGGAACAATTGCCAAAGCGACGAAGGCCGATTCTGTGGCCAGCACCTTGTCCTCCGCGTCTTGGAGTGAGACCCTCACCTGGACTCGCTCGAGGGCTCGCCCTGAATTGTTCTCCACTTCCCCCAGACACCAGAGGCTGCCGGCAGGAGTCTCGTAGAAGCCCAGACCCTTGACTTCAAAAGGCAGCGGGGTAGGCGTTGAGGTCGGGGGTCCCTCCGGATTGTGATCCTCACGGGGGATGACCAGCTCCTGGCCTATTTGCAGGAGTTCGGGGTCCAGGATAGCGTTAGCCTCCTGGAGAGCCTCGGCGCTGATACCATACTGCTTAGCGATCCCGATGATGGTATCGCCTGCTTGCACTTTGTGGATCACTGGCGTAGGGGTGGGTGCAGGAGTAGAGGTCGGGGCGGGGGTGGACGGCGCTGGCGTCGAGGTGGGCCTGGGAGTCACCGCAGGCAGATTCACAGGGGCGGTGGCCGCTGGCGTGGGGGTGGGCACAGTTATCACCTGGCCGCAGCCACATAGCAGAAACGCAACTACGGATAGGGAAACGAAAAGGGTTCTCATCTTCGCTACTCCAAGACAGGGGATTTTAGATGAACCCAATTATACCAGATAGAAGGCAAATCGGCAAAAAACCGGCCTTGTCAGATAAGGGAAATTGTGTTACACTTGTGGGTGATGGATGAAAGCAGGAGGGAGATATGAAAGAGCAATTCGTCAGGGATCTCAAAGAAGGCGCTAAGGTGCTGAGTTTCTTCCTGGTGAAGCACAAGCAGTTGGAAGACTTCCGCGACCGTACGCGGGGGCAGTTCTTGACTCTATCCCTGAGCGATAAGACGGGTCAGGTGCTGGCCCGCGTCTGGGAGGGGGCGCCGGAGGTGGCCGAAACTTTCGAAGAGGGCGATGTGGTCAAGGTGCTGGGCGAGGCGGAGGAGTATCTTGGCCGGCTGCAGGTCATCGTGGACAAGCTGCGCCCGGCCCAAGAGGACGAGTACCAACTGGAGGACTTCTTGCCCCACACCGAGCGGGACATCGAGGAGATGCTGACGACGGTGCGCGAGACCATCGCCTCGGTCGAGAACCCTCATCTGCGGGCTTTGCTGGACAAGTTCTTCGCCGACGAGGAGTTTGTGGCCGCTTTCTCACGAGCGCCCTCGGCCCGCCGCATCCACCACGCCTACCTGGGCGGACTGCTGGAGCACACAGTGGAGGTCGTCGCCCTCTGCCAGACGGTGCTGACCCTCTATCCCCAGATCAACCGCGACCTGCTGCTGACCGGGGCTCTCCTGCACGACGTGGGCAAGATCAGGGAGTTCACCTACCAGCGCGACATTGATTACAGCGACGAAGGGCGGCTGCTGGGTCACGTGGTGCTGAGCGAGCGGATGATAACCGAGCGCCTGGCCGAGATCCCCGACTTCCCGCCAGAGCTGGCCTTGCGCCTGCACCACCTGGTCGTCAGCCACCACGGTCGCTACGAGTGGGGCTCGCCCCGTCGGCCCAAGACCCTGGAGGCCTGCGCTCTTCACTACGTTGATAACCTGGACGCCCAGGTCAACCGCTTCGCCCAGATCATCGCCGCTCGACGGGACCAGACCAAGCCCTGGACCGAGTACGACAACCTGCTGAACCGCTATCTCTATGCTGGCTCCCCCTTCATCCCCCCCAAAGTTGGGGGGGAAAGAGGGAGGGAGGAGTTGGTCATAGAAGAGGTTGGGCCTTTGGAGTGAACTGCCCTCTCCCTCCCCCCAGCCCCCTCCCTCTCCCAAACCTTGGGAGAGGGAGGGGGTGCCCGAAGGCTTTCAAGGGTAGGTTTTTTAGAATCGGCCCATCCAACCCCCATGTATGGGCACAGAAAGGGCACCTACTACCATATATTGGGGTGGGTGGAGGCCCAGACAAAAAACCTACCCTTAAGAGGGGGGCGCAGGGGGAGGGGGTGAGGGCAGTGGGGTGGAGATTATGATCGTAGTCAAGATTGGGGGCGTGCAAGGATTAGGCATCGAGCCGCTCTGTGCCGATATCGCCCATTTGATCGGGAGCGGGGAGCAGGTGGTGCTCGTCCACGGCGGCTCCCA
>CAYNWI010000044.1:0-3393 GCA_964400825.1 uncultured Anaerolineae bacterium
GCCCCGCCTCGTCAACCCCACAGTACTCCCTGACCTCAGCCGGACCCATGTCGGCATTGCAGCGTATGGCCAAGACACTGTGCCCCACGTGGCCAGCAAAGCGTCGCCGCTGCATTTCCCGCGCTTTCTCCACCCTGGCCCTGATGTCCTCAGATTTCTCCCCCAGCCGAGCATCGGTCAACTTGTCGTACTCCACCCGGGGCACGTCAATGTGGATGTCAACACGGTCCAGGAGTGGCCCGCTGATGCGCTTCTGGTAGCGGCTGACCATTGAGAGGGAGCAGGTGCACTCCTTGACGGGATCACCAAAATAACCGCAAGGGCAGGGATTCATGGCGGCTATCAGCATGAAATTAGCGGGAAAAGTCAGAGATCCTTGCGCACGGGAGATGGTTACGATGTGATCCTCTAGAGGTTGGCGCAAAACCTCAAGGGTCCGCATGCCGAACTCTGGTAGTTCGTCTAAGAAAAGTACGCCACGGTGCGAGAGGCTGATCTCCCCAGGGCGGGGCCAGCGCCCCCCACCCACCAGGCCGGCGTGGCTGATGGTATGATGGGGGGCGCGAAAGGGCCGATGCTTGACCAGCGGGGTCTCCGGCGGCAGCGAGCCGGCCACGGAGTAGATCTTGGTCACTTCGAGGCATTCATCCGTCGTCATCCGGGGCAGGATGGAAGGCATGGAGCGCGCCAGCAGGGTCTTGCCAGCACCGGGCGGCCCGGTCATAAGCACGTTGTGACCGCCAGCCGCCGCCACCTCCAAGGCCCGCTTTACGTGTTCCTGTCCCTTGATGTGGGAGAAGTCTACGGCGTAGGACGGAGGCTCGTCGGGGCTGAGGTTCAGGTCGTAGCGATACGGCTCAATGGAGCGCAGCCCCTGGAGGTGAGCGACGAGGGACGAGAGGGCCATCACTGGTATGACTTCCACCCCCTGGATGAGGGCCGCTTCCGGCGCGTCTACTGCCGGCACGAAGACGGTGTGAAGGCCGCGCTCTTTGGCCAAGGCCGCCATGGGGAGGATGCCGGTGGTGTGGCGAACCCCACCGTCGAGGGAGAGTTCGCCGACGAAGAGGGCGTTCTCGACCCGATCCGGCCAGGCCTGCTCAGAAGCCAATAGGATGCCCACGGCGATGGGCAAGTCGTAGGCCGGGCCCTCTTTGCGCAGGTCGGCCGGAGCCAGGTTGACCGTGAGCCGTTTGTTGGGATAGATCAACCCGGAGTTCTTTATGGCTGACCTGACCCTCTCCCGCGATTCCTGGACGGCCGCGTCGGGCAGGCCGACGATAGTTAAGCTAGGCAGCCCGCGCGAGGTATCCACTTCTACTTCGACGATGGCCCCGTCCAGGCCGACCACGGCGCAACTGGTAACCTTGGCTAGCATTTCTTTTCTACCCCCGGCATTATCCGCCCTCAGGTTTATCACAAAGTGAATCGAGCGGCAAGAACTCACCAGCCGATGTCAGCCCGCCCGTGACTACCTTGACGTTACATTTGTCATTGCGAGCGGAGCGAAGCAATCTGCAAGGTACAACTGCCTTCAACCGTGGAGATTGCTTCGTCGCCCCGCTCCCCGCAATGACACTTAGCCTGAAACCTAACATTCTGTTAGTTTTTGGTGATGACTGGCAGGTATATCCGCATCAGTGTCGGCGTGTACTCTGGCGTGGTTGTCGGTGTCGAGGTTGGTGTAGGTGTCGCTGTGCCGGTCGGAGTCGGCGTAGCCGTTGGCGTAGGAGTATTGGTAGCCGTCGGTGTGGCCGTCGGTTCGTGGCCATCACTACGGGGATAGCCGTCGGTCAGCGGGACGCCCTCGCAGCCTTCGGTCAAGTCGCCGCTGCCGCTGGCTTTCTCCACCACTACCACGGCGGGCGATAGCGGCCCGTCTCCTTCCGCATCTGTGACCCACATCACGCCCGATCCAACGAAGGCATCAGGCACGCTGCCCAGGTCGTCCAGCCTGACGTAGCTCACGTGGCTGGCTTCGATCGTCAGGGGCACGGTGGTTAACAAGCCATCCCCATCGTAGATGTCCAGCGCGACGTGCAGCCTGTTCTGGACTGAGTTGTTACGAAGGGCGATCTCTGAGCTCCAGCCCTGGTCGTTCTTCACCAGGCGGGGCAGAGCAAAAGCCTCTATGCCCTCCGCTTGACCCTGCGGTATGGCGTTGTAGCTCATCCCCTGTCCCGTGCTGGAGTTGAGCAGCTTCACCAGGGCATAGACCGGCGAGCCGGGGAGCTCGTCATTCGTTGGCGGCAGGATGTGGCTTTGCGATTCGATCACTGCCGCGCCTATGAACTGACCGGGCAGTGTAGGCGGGCCGTAAAAGCTCCGGGATCCGTTGGAGCATATCCAATCGCTTGCGGAGCCGAAAGGGTCTCCGTTGTCGTCCAAGAAGCTCACTGTGACGAAGGTGGGCTGCCCCGTCTGAGACAAGTTCTGCACCTGGACGACGATGCTCCATTCCTGGCCCAGGTAGACCAAGGGAGCATAGCTGAGCAGGGAACCGTTGACCTCTGCCAGCAACGGCACCTGGTGGGTGAATAGCATGCCCTGGCCCCATTCGTCCACGACGATGCCCAGGGGCACATTTCCGCTAATCGAGGCCGACCCCAGCCAGCCCTCACCGAGAGCTTCCGGCATGATCGTGCGATGGGTCTCGCCCGGTGCCAGTTGCTCGATGTGCTGATCATACTCACGCTGGCAGCTCTCCTGCTCCTGGTAGCGGACCCACACCGATGTACAAACCCGGCCGGAGTTCTGGATATAGAGCTCCGTGTCAGAACCGTCATAAGCCCTTTTGTTCAGAGGGGCGAAGTAAGCGAACGTAGAGATGGGCTCATCTAGTTCCTCCGAGATGCCGGTGTAGGCGCTGGAGACAGTTGTGCCACCATCGTCCGGCCCCAACCGATGGACTGTCACTGCCAAGACCCCACCTCGAGCCTCAGCCTCCCACTGCTCTACCCAAGTACGCCAGGCCGAGGAATCGCCCACCGCGTTTTGGGCCTCTTCGCATTTCGTACCCGCCTGATCCAGCGAGACCGGATAGACTATAGCCGCTCTCGCTCCGGCCAGGGCATCCCCGCGCACCGTCCAAACGCTGCCAGGAGGGATGGGGTCGGAACAGAGGCTGGCTATAGGGCCAGGATCGTTAAAGGGGCACGTGCTGGAGTAATCCCCCCACAGGAACATGATGGCGCTGGTCGGCAGGGGGCCTACGTTCTGCACCTGGATCAGTGTCTCCCATCCTTCTCCAACCTGGATGACGGGCAACTGGACGGGCACACCTGCTTTAGGAATCGGCGTAGATGTAGGCGTGGGCGTTGAGGTTGGTGTATCTGTAGGAGTAGCTGTGGGTGTGGGCGTGTCGGTCGGCGTCGAGGTGGAGGTAGGCGTGCT
>CAYNWI010000044.1:3493-12658 GCA_964400825.1 uncultured Anaerolineae bacterium
GTGAGCGTGCTCGTCGGGGTTGCACCTACGAGCACGATGTCCCAGCTCCCGCGTGGACACCGTGGGTCGTCGGCGTACAGGGTTGCGTCTCCAGGGACTCCTTCGAGATAGACAGTGATGGGGACCATATCCCCATCGTACAGGGGACCCGCTATAAACTTGGGCTCAACTCGGCCTTCATGTCCGGCCACCCACAGGCGGATATTGGTTGATTGAGAGTGTTCTCTCTCGTTGAATTTCAACCATCCTTCGAGTTGAACATCCTCGCCTGTGACGGTGATTTCGCTGGGAAAGCCCACAAACTCCAGCTCCCCAAGCGAAGCCGTCACCATTGCCGTCCAGGCCCAGAGAAGGCCCAGAGCGACCACCATCGTCACCGCTAGAACTTTATTCTTCTTCATCTCCCAAACCTCCTTTCCCTTTCTTCCCCAAAGTTTATCACAAAGTGAATTTAAAGGCAAAAAACGTCTTTACCGATCCTCCCCTCAGGTGAAACTTGACAAGCCGCCCGATGTAGGGTAATATTTGCTATGCTCTGCCCCAGGCAAAGAGTTGGAGCTGGAGGTAACTGCTGCCAGGGTTAAAGTGCTTGGCCAGGTAGTTAGGGAGGGAGATGAGCGAAGACTTTTTTGATAGAGAGCGCTGGGAGCGCGAGATACTCAAGCCTGTTCTCCGACACCGTCCTGAGCGTCGGGATCGCTTTGAAACTAGCTCAGGCATCGAGGTCGAACAGGTCTATACGCCAGAGGAAGCGGCAATTGACTACATCGAGGACTTGGGTTTCCCAGGGCAGTATCCTTTCACCCGCGGCGTGTATCCCACCATGTACCGCGGCCGTCTCTGGACTATGCGCCAATACGCAGGCTACGCCACCGCCGAGGAGTCCAACCGCCGCTACAAGTATCTCCTCTCCCAGGGCCAGACGGGCCTCTCAGTGGCCTTCGACCTGCCCACCCAGATCGGCTACGACTCAGACCATCCCCTGGCCGAGGGAGAGGTTGGGAAAGTCGGCGTGGCCATTGATTCCCTGGAGGACATGGAAGTCCTCTTCGAAGGCATCCTCCTCGATAAAGTCAGCACCTCCATGACCATCAACGCGCCAGCAGCCATCCTCCTGGCCATGTACATCGCGGTGGCCAAGAAGCAGGGGATAGCTCCCCAGGTATTGCGGGGCACCATCCAGAACGATATCCTGAAAGAGTACGTGGCTCGTGGGACCTACATCTTTCCCCCCCAACCCTCCATGCGCATCATTACCGATATCTTCTCTTACTGCAAAGAAACCCTACCTCAGTGGAACACCATCTCCATCTCAGGTTATCACATCCGCGAGGCTGGAGCGACCGCCGTGCAAGAGGTGGCCTTCACCCTGGCCAACGCCATCTCCTATGTGGAGGCAGCCATCAGAGCTGGCCTGAACGTGGATGAGTTCGCCGGCCGGATTTCATTCTTCTTTAACTCTCATAACGACTTTTTGGAGGAAGTGGCCAAGTTCAGAGCGGCTCGCCGGCTGTGGGCCAGGATGATGAAGGAGCGATTTGAAGCGCGCCAGCCTCGCTCCTGGATGCTGCGCTTTCATACCCAGACGGCTGGCTGCACCCTGACCGCCCAGCAGCCCGATAACAACGTGGTGAGGGTTACTCTGCAAGCTCTGGCTGCTGTGTTGGGCGGCACGCAATCGCTGCATACCAACTCTCGCGACGAGGCGTTATCGTTGCCCACGGAGAAATCGGTTCAAATCGCGCTCAGAACCCAGCAGATCATCGCTCACGAGAGCGGAGTGGCCAATACCATTGATCCCCTGGCCGGAAGCTACTACGTCGAGGCCCTGACCAACGAAATCGAGAGCAGGGCTAAAGAATACGTCGAGAAGATTGACGCGCTGGGCGGGGCGTTGGCAGCCATTGAGCGCGGTTTCATCCAGCGGGAGATCCAGGAGAGCGCCTACCGTTATCAGTTGGAGATAGAGGAAGGAGCTAGAGTGGTGGCGGGGGTCAACAGGTTCGCAGTAGAGGAGGAAGTGTCCCTGCGACGATTGAAGGTTGACCCTGTGGTACAGAAGAGGCAAATCGAACGGCTCCAGGCTCTCAGGGAGCGGCGCGATAGCGAAAAGGTGCAGAGCTTGTTGACTCGATTGAGGGAGACGGCACAGGGAGAAGGTAACCTGCTGCCCATCATCCTGGAGTGTGTAGAGGCTTACGCCACCTTGGGCGAAATCTGTGGGGTGCTGCGGGAAGTCTTCGGCGAGTATAAGCCCTCGCTGGCACTGTAGACCGGGCTTTGCGGATGTGCCCTGACTGCAATATATATACAGCCCGCCAGGGGCTCCGCTCCGCTCAAGCCCCTGGCTAAGTCCACAAAGCCCCGTTGGGGCTGGAGCTGACCGACTGAGAGGTAGCGGCAGAAAGCCTGCTATCGCCTGAAACAGCACCAGGGCTGACGTTGACTACAATCTGCATATATGACGGAGGTGTTCCATGTTAAAAGAACTCTTTTCCTCATCGGCAAGGGTTCAAGTCCTGAGCCTGTTGCTGTTGAACCCCGACACCAAGTTCTACCAGAGGGAGATCGAGACCATAACGGGCCTGGTTATACGCTCCATCCAGCGGGAAACCGAGAAGCTGGAAGCCCTGGGAGTGCTTCACAAGTCCACCGAGGCCAACAAGGTATACTTTCAGGGCAACCGTGACTACAGCTTGTTCCCGGAGCTGAGAAGGATGCTCCTCAAGACGGTCGGCTTGAAGGTTATCGGGGCGGATGCACAAGCTGACGAGCGAATCAAAGCTGCCTTTATCCACGGCCCCTGTGCTGCGGGGCAGGAAAGGCCAACTGATCCCATAGCAATCTTCGTGGTGGGAGACGTCTCCAAACAAGAGCTTCAAGCCAGGGCCGAGCAGATTCAAGGCTCCATCGGCAGGGAGATCACCTGCTACGTCCGCACTTCCCACAGCTTCCGCAGCCGGGTTCAATTGGGCTACGGTTTCGTGGCCAATGTGCTGGCTGGCCCGAAGCTGTTTCTGATCGGGGACAAGAGGACACTGCGCTCACTGGCTACCGGAGCATGGGAGCGAAGGGTGCTTCCCAGGCGCGAGCGCGCCGCTGAGGTATTCCAATGGTGGAACGTTCCCTAATTCATGATTCCCTTGACTTTGGACTACAATTGGTATACAATTGACTACAAATTGTAGGCAGGAGATGTGATAGTGTTGGAGTTGCTCTTTTCCTCATCGGCGAGGGTCAAGATTTTGACGCTCTTCCTGTTGAACCCAGAAAGCAGATTCTATCAGAGGGAGATCGAGGGGCTGACTGGCCTTCCCATCCGCGCTGTCCAGAGGGAGGTAGAAAGGCTGGAAACCCTCGGCCTTCTCCAAAGGACTGTTGACGGGAACAGAGTTTATCACCAGGCGGATCGGGAATTCTTCCTCTTTCCCGAGTTGAAAGGCATGATCCTCAAGACCGCAGGACTGGGCTCATTGCTGCGCGAGAGGATGCAGAATGAGGACAGGATCGAAATCGCCTTTATCTACGGCTCGTATGCTGCCAATCAGGAGACTACCGCCAGCGATATTGACCTATTCGTGATCGGGGAGCTTTCCAGTCGAGAGCTTCACGCGGTGGTGAGTAAGGCGGAAAAGGTCGTCCGTCGAGAGATCAATTACACTCTGTTTAGCCCCGAGGAGTTTCGCCAGAAAGCACAGGCCCGCGGTGGCTTCGTGCTCAACGTTCTGGAGGGGCCAAAGATATTCCTCAAGGGAGATAAGGATGCCTTACAGTCGCTTGTTGCGTGAGGGGCGAATCCGGAAGCATCGGACCAATGCACAGGAAATCGCCAACTTGTTCGAGGTGGTGGAGCGCGACCTTGCCGATGCCTCTATCCCCCAACTTTCCCCCGACAGGAGGTTCGCCACCGCTTACAGCGCCGTCTTGCAGGCCGCCAAAGCCATCATGTATTGCGAGGGATATAGGACGTGAGGAAGTGGGCATCACTGGACCACTTTCGAGTTCCTCAGGATAGCTCTGGGGCCAGACTACGAGACCCTTGTGGATTACTTTGATCGTTGTCGTACCAAGAGGAATATAGCCGACTATGTCGGAGCAGGGAGCATCTCAGAAACGGAGGCTAAGGATCTCTTGGAGGAGGCCAGAACATTCGCCCAGAGAGCACGAGCGTGGATAGAAGCGCATCATCCAGAATTAGCGGGTTGGGAAAGGAGAGACTGTGATCAGGAAAGTTAATCACTTCGCTATCGTTGTGCACAATATCGAAGAAGCTCTACAGGTTTATGAAAGAGCTTTGGGCCTCGAGTTGGCCGAGGTCAAAGAGGTGCCGGAACAGGAGGTGAGAATTGCCTTTTTGCCGGTGGGTGAAAGCGAAATCGAGTTAGTGGAGCCTCTCACCACCAAGAGTGGTGTTGCCAAATTCCTGGAGAAGCGAGGCGAGGGATTTCACCACGTCTGCTTCGAGGTTGACGACATTGAGGCCGCGCTGCGGGATCTAGCGGCCAGGGGGATCCGACTCATTGACCAGCAGCCTCGCCAGGGAGCTCACGGCCGGGCAGCCTTCCTGCATCCCAAAAGCGCCCACGGCGTGCTCATCGAGCTGATCGAAAAGCCGGGCTAGTGAATGCCCCCTAGCCCCCAAAGTTGAGGGGAACAGAGAAAGGAGAATCTTATGACTTTAGAACGCGGTCTCATCCAGGTCTACACCGGGCCTGGCAAGGGCAAGACTACCGCTGCCTTGGGCCTGGCCCTTCGGGCGGCGGGACAGGGCCTGAAGGTCTACATCATCCAGTTCATGAAGGGCTGGTCCGATTACGGCGAGCTGGTCAGCGTGGAGAAGCTGCCGAACGTCACCTTGCGCCAGTTTGGCCGCCCGGAGTTCGTGGACAAAGACAAGCCCGACCCTGAGGACATCCGCCAGGCTCACCAGGCCCTGGATCACGCCTGCCAAATCATCCTTGGTGGTCAGTACGACATTGTGATCCTCGACGAGATAAACGTGGCTCTGGATTTTGGGCTCATCAGCTTAGCCGAAGTGCTGAGCCTGCTCGACGCCAGGCCGGAGAAGGTTGAGCTGGTGCTCACCGGCCGCCATGCTCATCCCGAGGTCGTCAAGCGGGCCGACCTGGTGACGGAGATGCTGGACATCAAGCATCCGTATGCTGAGGGGGTACCGGGGCGGCGGGGGATTGAATACTGAAGCCCAAGCAAGGGCACATCCTTTAGGAGGTGGTAGCATGAATACAGTGTTAGGCACGACCATTGTTGTGTCTAAAGAAACGGCTCAACATCTGGAAAGTCTGCCGCTGGGGCTTGGTGATTTGAATAGCAAATTGCGAGCTTTGCTAGAAGCTGAGTACCGCCGTCGGCTTTCACGCTATAGCTTGACAGATCGTGTGCTCCGGCAGAAATATAGAATGACTTACGAGGAGTTCGAATCGCGCAATCTCGTGAAAGAACGCGGCTATAGTTGGGAGGTGGAATCCGACGCTATCGCCTGGGAGACGGCAATGGATGGCATAAAGACTATGCAATGCAAGTTGGAAGAATTGCTGGGGTCTGAAGGGTGAACACCATCGAAGAGTTGCTGGATGAGGCCCGCGAGGCCTATAGCCGTTTCTGGTTTGTGCAGTCCCTCATCGAGGTTGAGCGCACCGCGTCAACGGTCACAGTGCATTTGGTAATTGGACCCGAATTATACATCCAAGCTTACCTCAGCGAACTCAGCGGTCGGCTCAGTTTGGCGCTGGTGGATCCATCGGGACGCCTGTATGGTCGGGATAGGGAACGGGGCACATGGCACCAGCATCCTTTTGATGATCCCGATTGGCACGAACCAACCCCAGAAGGGAGGTCCCCTCGACCGCTGTTACAATTCATGGCTGAGGTCGAGGAAATTGTATTGGAGAACGAATTGATCTGAAGCGAGGTGTTATGTGTTTGAAAAAGAAAAACTTGCCGAGATAAAGGAGGAGTTGGATAAGTGGGAAGAGACCACCCTCCAAAAGACGCTGAATCGCTTCCCTGAGCGACGCGATACGTTTATCACCACCTCCAGCGCGCCGGTGGAGCGACTCTACACGCCTCTGGACATCGCCGGCCTTGACTACGAGCGCGACCTGGGTTTTCCCGGCCAATACCCCTTCACCCGAGGCGTGCATCCCACGATGCACCGCGGGCGGCTGTGGACGATGCGCATGTTCGCCGGTTTCGGCACCGCCGAGGAGACCAACGCCCGCTACAAGTATCTGCTGGAGCACGGCGAGACCGGCCTCTCGGTGGCCTTCGACATGCCCACCCTGTACGGCTACGATACCGACGATCCCCAGGCCGAAGGTGAGTTCGGCAAGTGCGGGGTGGCCGTCTCCTCCCTGGCCGACATGGAGCTCCTCTTCGACGACATTCCCGTGGACGAGATCACCACCTCCATGACCATCAACTCTCCTGCCGCCGTCACCTGGGCCATGTACATCGCCGCAGCCGAAAAACGCGGCATCCCCATGGAGGTCTTGGGTGGCACTATCCAGAACGACATCCTCAAAGAGTACGTCGCTCAGAAAGAATTCATCTTCCCTCCAAAGCCATCCATGCGCCTGGTGGTGGATACCTTTGAGTTCGGTGCCAGGCATCTCCCCAAGTGGAACACCATCTCCATCAGCGGGTATCACATTCGCGAGGCCGGCGCCACCGCTGCCCAGGAGTTGGCTTTTACCCTGGCCGACGGCTTCGAGTACGTCAAGGCGGGCATGGAGCGCGGCCTCGACGTGGACGAGTTCGCCCCTCGCCTGTCCTTCTTCTTCAACGCCCACAATGACTTCTTCGAGGAGATAGCCAAATACAGGGCCGCCCGAAGGATTTGGGCGCGGGAGATGAGGGAGAGGTTTGGTGCCAAGAATCCCCGCTCCTGGTGGATGCGCTTTCACACCCAGACCGCCGGCTGCTCCCTCACGGCCCAGCAGCCGGAGAACAACATCGTGCGCACGGCCATCCAGGCCCTGGCCGCCGTTCTGGGCGGGACCCAGAGCCTGCACACCAACTCCATGGACGAAGCCTTGGCCCTGCCCTCGGAATCTGCTGTGCGCATCGCTCTCCGCACCCAGCAGATCATCGCCCACGAATCGGGCGTGGTCAACACCGTTGATCCCCTGGCCGGCAGCTACTTCGTCGAGGCCCTGACCAACCGCATGGAAGAGGAGGCTTACGAGTACTTTCGGAAGATCGAATCTCTGGGGGGGATGCTCGGCGCTATCGAGAGAGGGTTCCCTCAGCGGGAAATCGCTGAGAGCGCCTACCGCTATCAGCGCGAGATTGACACCGGCCAGCGCACTGTCGTCGGCGTCAACGACTATTTGACCGAGGAGCACGTAACCATTCCCCTCCTGGAGATTGATCGCGAGGGAGAGCAGCGGCAGCGGGAGCGACTGGCCCGCGTCAGAAGGGAGCGGGACAACGAGCTGGTGGCCCAGCGGCTGGAGGCCCTGCGGGAGGCGGCCCAGGGCACCGATAATCTCATGCCTTACATCCTCGACGCGGTGCGCGCTTATGCCACCCTGGGCGAGATATGCGGTGTGTTCCGGGAGGTCTTCGGCGAGTATCGGGAGCCGGTGATTCTGTGATATTGGAGATTGGGAGGAATCTATGCCTGAGAAGAAAATTCGAGTGCTTATCGCCAAGCCGGGCCTGGACGGCCACGATCGGGGGGCCAAGGTGGTAGCCCGCGCCCTGCGCGATGCGGGGATGGAGGTCATCTACACCGGCCTCCGCCAGACGCCGGAGATGATCGTGGAGGCGGCCCTGCAAGAGGACGTGGACGTGGTGGGCCTTTCCATCCTGTCGGGAGCCCACACAACGCTCTTTCCTCGAATCGCAAACCTTCTGAAGGACAACGGCCTGGATGACGTGCTGGTCCTCGCCGGCGGGATCATCCCCGACGAGGATGTACCGGCCCTCAACGAGCTGGGTGTCCGAGGCATTTTTGGGCCAGGCACGTCCACCGAAAAGATAGTCAAATTCATCGAGGAGGAGATCGGTAAGCGGTAAGTTGGTGCACACCCACCCAATATCATGAAACTGGTTGAGCGACTGCTGACGGGCGACCGCCGCGCCATCGCCCGTCTAATTACGATAATCGAAAACGACGGGGCTGAGGCGCAAGAGGCGCTGGCCGCGCTCTACCCCCACACCGGCCAGGCTCACATCGTGGGCGTGACGGGGGCGCCGGGCACGGGCAAGAGCACCCTGGTCAACGAGCTGGCCAAGGTCTACCGCAAGAGGGACCGCACGGTGGGCATCATCGCTGTGGATCCCACCAGCCCTTTCTCCGGCGGGGCGCTCCTGGGCGACCGCATCAGGATGCGGGACCTGTCGGGCGATGCGGGCATCTTCATTCGGAGTATGGCTACTCGCGGCAGCCTGGGCGGCCTGGCCCGATCCACCGCCGACGCTGTAAAAGTGCTGGACGCCGCTGGCTACCAGACGATTATCGTGGAGACGGTGGGGGCCGGTCAGTCAGAGGTGGACATTGCCAAGGCGGCTCACATCACCATCGTGGTGGAAGCTCCTGGCCTGGGCGACGAGATCCAGGCCTTCAAGGCTGGCATCACCGAGATCGCCGACATCTTCGTGGTCAACAAGGCCGACCGAGAGGGAGCCGATAGGACTGCCATGGCCTTGCAGATGATCCTGGACCTCGACCACTCCTCGCACCTTTCTTCCCAGACTCCTGAGTGGCGACCTCCCGTCTGCAAGACGATAGCCCTCCACGGTGAGGGCGTCGGCGCGGTGGTAGAAGCCGTCGAGGAACATGCTGCTCATTTGCGAGAGAGCGGGAATCTCCAGCGGCGCGAACGAGAGCGTATCGAGCGGGAACTCAGGAGTATCATCACTCAGGAGATGACGAGGAGCTTCTTCGAGAGATTGGACGAGGCGCAGTTCGATAGTCTTGTTGACAGCATCATTCGCCGCGAGCTGGATCCGTATTCGGCGGCCGTGCTTCTTCTCAAGAGGTGACATGCCTGAACTGCCAGAGGTTGAAACCATCGTCCGGGGCTTGCGCGAGCCTCTCGTGGGTCGCCAATTCACCGGCGTCCGCGTCGGTTGGGAGAACTTGGTCGCCAGGCCATCGGTGGCGGAGTTCGAGCAGGGCCTCGTGGGCCAGAGGGTCCT
>CAYNWI010000045.1:0-4620 GCA_964400825.1 uncultured Anaerolineae bacterium
AGGAGGAAACGCAAACGTGGAGAAAACCGTGTTGCACGTACCGAAGATGTACGCCGACCACCACGTCCAGGCCGTGCGTGAGGCTTTGCTGCCATTGGACGGCGTGGAGGAGGTCGTGGCCAGCAGCGCTTTCAAGCGAGTCGTCGTTGGCTATGATTCGGCCCGCCTGAAGCCAGGCGCGATAGAAGAGGCCCTTCGAGCGGCCGGCTACGGGCCAGGAGAGGACTGGGAAGTCCCCAGCCCGCCTGAGGGCAAGGAGGACGAATCCACCTGGTTCAAAATGATAAGACGGGTCACCGAGACCAACGTGCTCGACCTGAAAATGTCTGGAGACTTCCGTAAATATTAAATGCTGGAAGCTAGAAGCTGGATTCTGGTTCCCAGTTTATAGCTTTCGAAATGGAGGAGCTTGATAATGACCAATGACAAGACCATAGATCCAACCATCAAGACTATGCTGGAGATTGCCGAGGCCGAGGGCATTTCCACTGCTTTCTCTCGCGCCGAAGCGATGAAGCCCTGCCCCATCGGGCACGACGGAGCCTGTTGCAGGAACTGCGCCATGGGCCCCTGTCGCCTGGTGGGTAAGCATGACAGGGGCGTCTGCGGGGCCACCAGGGAGACCGTAGCGGCCCGCAACTTCGTGCGCATGATAGCTGCTGGCGCCTCTGCCCACTCTGACCACGGCCGCGACATGGCCCTGACGCTCCTGGCCGCCGCCGAGGGCGAGGCCCCGGATTACGAGATCCGCGACGTGAACAAGCTCTTGGAAGTAGCGGAGTTGCTGGAGGTAGCTACCCAGGGCCGGGAGACCATGGAAATCGCCAAGGATGTGGCCGAAGCGGCCCTGGCCCAGGTCGGCAATCAGAAAGGGGAGATCCTTTACCTCCAGCGGGCCCCGAAAAAGCGACAGGAGGTCTGGCGCAAGGCGGGCATCGCCCCACGGGGGATTGACCGCGAGGTGGTGGAGATCATGCACCGCACCCACGTGGGAAACGATCAGTGGTACGAGAGCATCCTGATGGCGGGGCTGCGCACTGCCCTGGCGGATGGCTGGGGCGGAAGTATGCTCGCCACAGACATCACCGACATCCTCTTTGGCTCCCCGGTCCCGCTTACGGCCCAGGTGAACATGGGGATGCTGAGCGAGGACGAGGTGAACATCGTTGTCCACGGCCACGAGCCGACCCTCTCGGAGTTGATCCTGGTAGCGGTCAACGACCCGGAGATGATCGAGTACGCCAAATCGAAGGGGGCGAAAGGCATCAATTTGACCGGCATCTGCTGCACGGCCAACGAGACGCTGATGCGACAGGGAGTGCCCACCATTGGCAACTTCCTCAGCCAGGAGCTGGCCATCGTCACCGGGGCCATAGAGCTGATGATCGTGGACATCCAGTGCATCATGCAGGCTCTGGCTCCTCTATCTGATCAGTTCCACACCATCCTGGTCACCACCTCCCCCAAGGCGCACATCGAGGGCGCCACCCACATCGAGTTCGACGAGCATCGCGCCCTGGAGATCGCCAAACAGATCGTGAGGATGGGGATTGATAACTTCCCCAACCGCCGAGAGACCCACGTCCCCAAGGAGGTCAATCGCCTGGTGGCCGGCTTCTCCCACGAGTACATCAACTACGCCCTGGGCGGCTTTTATCGGGGCTCCTTCCGTCCCTTGAACGATGCTGTGGTGCAGGGGCGTCTGCGCGGGGTGGCAGGGGTGGTGGGCTGCAACAATGCCCGCACTCGACACGATTACTCCCACGAGTACATCACTCGCAAGCTGATCGAGAACGACGTGCTGGTAGTGATGACCGGCTGCGGAGCCATCGCTTGCGCCAAGTACGGGCTTCTGTCACCAGAGGCGGCCCAGTACGCCGGGCCCGGTCTGCGCGAAATCTGCGAGACGGTGGGCATCCCGCCGGTGCTACACGTGGGGAGCTGCGTGGACAACGCCCGCATCCTTACCACCCTGAGCCAGATGGCCACCGAGGGCGGGCTGGGCGAGGACATCGCCGACATCCCGGCAGTCGGATTCGCCCCGGAGTGGATGAGCGAAAAGGCTATCTCCATTGGCTGCTACTTCGTCGGCTCAGGTGTGTACACCATCTTCGGCAGCGAATCGCCCGTGGCCAACAGCCCCATCGTGGATCGCTTCATCAGCGAGGGGTGGGAGGAGCGGATCGGCGGCAAGCTGGAGTTCATTCCCGATCCCGACGAGGCCGTCCGCAAAGCCCTGGAGCACATAGACAAGAAGCGAGCCGCTTTGGGTCTGGTGGAGTACGATCCGGCGCGCTTCGGCCAGAGCGGCGACAGGCTGATGCGGCAGTTTGTAGAGGCCATGGAAGCTGGTCTGCCAGTGAACCTCTACAGCGCCAAAGTGCCAGAGTTAGTGCGAGGAGGAGAATAAATGTCCAAATATATCGCTACCGCCGCCATCCGCGGCGCTAATCGCATCGTCAAAGAAGCCGATGACTTGCTACAGAAGGCCCTGAAAGAACTGGGGCCTGACGCGCCGATTCAATTCCCGAACACGGCGTACTATCTCCCCGTCATCCTGGGCTTCACCGGCCTGGAGGTTGGTAAGGTCGGTGATCTGCCGCCCGTGATTGAGCGGGCCAAGTCGTTGCTGCACCCCAGGCCGGAGGATAACGTCTGGCTGCCCTATCTTGGTGAGACCCTCGACTGCGGAGTGGCCACACTTTTTGCGGAGGAGGCCATCGAGGGTATCCGTTTCGCCTACGGCCAGCAGCCAGAGCCGATGCCTGGCTTGCAGCTCACCGGCACCAGCTTCACCAGCCCCGACATGGAGGGAGAGGAGGCGGGCGGCTATGTTAACGGCCCCATTGATGACATCCAACTGCGCTCCTGGGGCATCCAACTGGTGGACGGGCGGATGCCCGGCTTCGCGGCCATCATCGGCGCTGCCAAGTCCAACGAGGCGGCTGTCCAGATCGTGCGGGAGTTGCAACAGCGTAACATTCTCATCTTCCTCTCCGGCAACGTCAACGGACGGAGCATCATCCATCAGTTGATGGAAGAGGGTGTCGAAATGGGCTACGATACCTACATCGTGCCCTTCGGCACGGACACCATCTCCGCCATCTATGCCGCTGGCTTCGCCACCCGCTCGGCGCTGACCTTTGGCGGCATGAAAGGCGGCCAGGCCCGAGGAATGCTGCTCTACAACAAGTTCCGGGTCTTCGCCTTCGCCCTGGCTCTGGGTGAGGTGGATGATCTGAAGTACGCCACTGCTGCGGGCGCCATCAACTATGGCTTCCCAGTCATCGCCGATACCGTCATCCCCCAGATACTGCCTACCGGCGTCACCCAGTACGAGCACGTCATCTCCATGCCCTTCGACGACATCGAGGGAGAGACGGATGCCGAGAAGGCCAGGCGACTGGTGCAGCGCTGCATCGAGGTGCGCGGCGTCAAGGTGAAGATCGCTGAGGTGCCCATCCCCGTTCCCTACGGCAGCGCGTTCGAGGGCGAGAGGGTGCGCCGAGCCGACATGAGGGTCGAGTTCGGCGGCAAGAACTCCCGCGCCTTCGAGTACCTGGGTATGAGACCCATGGACGAGGTGGAGGACGGCAAAATCGAGGTCATCGGCCCCGGCTTCGAGGACATCGAAGAGGGGGGATACATGGACGTGGGGATCGTCGTCGAGGTGGCCGGGCGGAAGATGCAGGAGGACTTCGAGCCAGTGCTGGAGCGACAGATTCACTACTTCGTCAACGGTGCGTCGGGCATCCAACACATCGGCCAGCGCGACATCACCTGGATTCGTCTCAGCAAGGCTGCGGCCGAAAAAGGTTTTAACCTGGAACATTTCGGCAAAATCCTCCACGCCCGCTTCCACTCCGACTTCGAAGCCATCGTGGACAAAGTACAGGTCACCATCGTCACCGAGCCTAAGCTGTACGCTGAGTGGCTGGAGAAGGCCCGCGTGGCTTACGACTTCCGTAACAAGCGCCTGGCCGAGATGACGGACGAGAGCGTGGATACTTTCTATAGCTGCACTCTCTGCCAGAGCTTTGCCCCCGACCACGTCTGTGTGGTCAGCCCGGAGCGCTTGGGGCTTTGCGGCGCGTATAACTGGCTGGATTGCAAGGCTTCGTTCCAGATCAACCCCACCGGGCCAAACCAGCCCATTCTAAAAGGCGCGGTCATAGATCCAGTCAAGGGCTATTTCGTCGGGATCAACGACTATGCAAAGTCAGGTTCTCATGGGTCGGTGCAAGAAGTGGCAATGTATTCCGCCATGGAGAACCCGATGACCGCCTGTGGTTGCTTCGAGTGCATCATGATGGTCATCCCAGAGGCCAATGGCTTCATGATCGTCTCCCGCGAGGACCCCAGCATGACCCCGGCGGGGATGACCTTCTCCACCCTGGCTGGCATGTGCGGGGGCGGCATCCAAACCCCTGGGGTGATGGGTCACGGAAAGTTCTTCATCGTCAGCAAGAAGTTCATCCGCGCCGACGGAGGGCTAAAGCGAGTGGTCTGGATGTCCAGCTTCCTTAAGGAATCCATGACTGAGGAGTTGAAGGCCGCTGCCGAGCGAGAGGGGGATCCTGACCTCATAGACAAGATCGCGGACGAGCGAGTGGCCACCAC
>CAYNWI010000045.1:4720-12602 GCA_964400825.1 uncultured Anaerolineae bacterium
AGGAGGACACAACGAGGATGCCTGTTACAGTAGAGATACCCACAGAGAAATGGAGGGGTTCGGTGCGGGAGGTCACCATTGGCGCCACCGCCGAGCAAGGTGGGAGCAGGGCCAAGACTGTCACCGTTGGCGGTGAGACCACCCTTTCCTTCCTGCACTTCGAGGGCGAAATGCCCCACCCGCCCGTCATTGCTATCGAAATCCAGGACCATTACCCCGAAGATTGGTCAGTCCTTTTGCAGGAGGCCTGGGGCGACGCACTCAACGATCCAGCCACCTGGGCCGAGAAAGCTGAAGAGTACGGCGCCGACCTCATCATGTTGAAGCTGAGGGGCGCCGATAACGAGGGCCACGAGACCACTCCCGATGAAGCTGCCGCCACAGTCAAGAAAGTGTTGGCGGCGACGGGGCTGCCCCTCCTCGTGCGCGGACCCGGCCAGGCCGAGCTGGACAACGAGCTTTTGGTGGCCGTGGCCGAGGCCGCCAAAGGCGAGCGCATAGCGCTGGGTCTCTGCGAGGACAAGAATTATCGCACCATCGTCGCGGCAGCGCTGGCTCACGACCAACTGGTCATCTCCAGCACCCCGATGGACGTGAACCTGTCCAAGCAGCTCGTCATCCTGATCAGCGACATGGCCCTTCCCCTGGATCGCATCCTGATGGATCCCACCACCGGGGCCTTGGGCTACGGGATCGAATACGGCTATTCGGTTATGGAAAGGCTGCGCATAGCCGCTCTCACTGGCGACGCCATGACCCGGCAGCCCATGATCTGCTTCGTGGGCGAGGAGTCCTGGCGGCAAAAGGAATCCAAAGCTGGCGAGGACGTGCCAGAAGAATGGGGCAACTGGGCCAAGCGAGGAGTCACCTGGGAGGTAACAACCGCCACCACTCTCCTCCAAGTCGGAGCCGACATCGTTACCATCCGCCATCCTGAGACAGTGAAGATTGTCAAGAGCTTCCTTGAGAAACTGATGGCGAGCGGTTAGAGGAAGATAGTTGGGCATGGGGACCTGCGTCCGCTCAAATTGTTGAGTGGCAAATGGATGGAGGTGTTGTCATGTACGAACGCATTTCAGTTGATTCGAGAGTCTGTCACGGACAAGCCTGTGTTAGAGGCACCCGCATCCCCGTCCACCAGATTGTTCGCATGCTTGCCAACGGTGACACAGTTGAAGAACTGCTTGAGGACTATCCCTCACTTGAACGCGAAGATATCCTAGCCTGCCTCGACTATGCTGCCGCACTAGCTGAAGAGCAGGTTACACCCATTCAAGCACTAGCTGGTGCAGTATGAAGATCTTCGTAGACGAGAACGTACCCTTGATGACGGTCAAAGCTCTACGTGACCTGGGGCATGACGTGTTAGACATCCGCCGAACGGCAGATGAAGGTTTGGCAGACGATACTCTCTGGGAAATGGTTCAGCGAGAAGGACGATTGCTTATCACGACTGACAAAGGGTTTGCTCAGCACCGTGATGAGCTACATCATGGCATGGTAATCGTGCGTCTTCGACAGCTAAATCGGCGCAAGATTCATCGGAGAGTGATGCAAGCAGTTGCTCAATTCACAGAAGATGAATGGCCAGGTCTACTGGTTACAATGCGGGATGTGGTCCAGAGCATCTGGCGAGCAAGAGGGACAGGGTAGTCGAGTTGGCAGAGAATAAGTCCAAGGCCATGCCCCAGTTTGCATCGCTTGATGAACTCGTAGAGTTCTTCAACACCCACGATCTGGGCGAATACTGGGATCAAATGCCCGAAGCCCATTTCGAGGTTGACATCAAGACAAAGACACACCTATTCGCCATTGATGACGAACTTGCCACAAGGGTCAGTGAGATCGCCAGATTGAGGCAAATCCCATCCCAGATGCTTGTCAATTCCTGGTTGAGAGAGAAGGTTCTGGAACAAGCATAGCAAATATTAGCAAGGAGACTATAAAATGGCATTGAGCGGTCTTGAAATCTACAAGCTGCTACCCAAGACCAACTGTAAGGAATGTGGTTTCCCCACCTGTTTGGCCTTCGCTATGAAATTGGCAGCGAAGCAGGCCGAGCTTGCGGCCTGCCCCCACGTATCCGAGGAGGCGAAAGCGGCCCTGGCCGCCGCTGCGGCTCCTCCCATCCGACTGATCACTATCTCCAGCGACGGCAGAAAGATCGAGGTGGGCAACGAGACGGTGATGTTCCGCCACGAGAAGACCTTCTACCACGAGCCGGGGCTGCTGGTGCGGGTCAAGGACACCCAACCGCTGGAGGAGTTCGAGGACATCGTAACCAGGGCGGCTAACTACTCTGTGGAGCGGGTGGGGATGGAGCTGAGCGTCGGCGGCTTCGCCGTGGAGAACGCTTCTGGAGACCCCGCGCTGTTCGTTGAGCGGGTCGAGGCCCTGAAAGCCATAGCGAATCTACCTCTCGTCCTCATCTCCAAAGACCCTGCGGCCCTGGAAGCGGCTGTGGCCAAGCTTGAGGGGGATGTCCCTCTGCTCTACGCTGCCGACGAGGACAACTGGCAGGCCATGGTCGAGCTGGCCAAGAAGCACAAGCTGCCCCTGGCCGTGCGCGGGGAGGGCGGCCCTTCGATAAGCTCAGGACACCGCCTCACCGCCCTGGCCAACCTGGTAGAGCAGGTTAAGAACGCGGGCGTGGAGGACATCGTCCTCGATCCGGGGGCGAGAGAGCCCGTGGATACCTTGATAACTCTGACCCAGCTTCGCCGCCTGGCATTGAAGAAGAACTTCCGTCTGCTGGGTTATCCAATCATCACCTTCCCCGGCGAAGGGGCCGCATCAGAAGCCGAGGAGGTGGCCCTGGCTGCCCAGCACGTCGCCAAGTACGGCGGTCTCATCGTCCTCGACCACTTCGATCCGGCTACCATGTACTGCCTGCTGACCCTGCGGCTGAATATCTACACCGATCCTCAGAAACCCATCCAGATGGAACCAGGAGTCTACGAATTTGGCGAGCCAACGGCAGATTCGCCTCTCCTGACCACTACTAACTTCTCATTGACCTATTTCAGCGTGGCGGGTGAAGTGGAGAGTTCGGGGGTACCCTGCTGGCTGTTGGTCTGTGATGCGGAGGGCATGAGCGTGCTCACTGCCTGGGCGGCGGGCAACTTCGACGCCGAGGTCATAACCAAGATGGTCAAGAAGTTCGATGTGGCGGAGAAGATCGCTCACCGCAAGATCGTCATCCCTGGTCTCGTGGCTGTCATCTCCGGCGAGCTGGAGGACGAGCTGTCTGGCTGGGAAGTGCTGGTCGGCCCTCGCGAAGCCGTGGACATACGGGCTTATCTGAAGCTTTGGCAAAACTAGTGATCAGATAGTCGGGTAGTTAGAAGCAGCGGATAGGCAGCAGGTAAGCGGATGCAAGAAACACGCATCTGCTTATCCGTTGCCTATCCGCTGCATCAAGGGGTGCACTACGTGCTGAATTTTATATCCCCCCACCTGGCCATAAATTATTTCCTCCTGGCTTTTATTACCATCGTGGGGGCTTTGCAATTCGTTGCCGCCCGCCACAGACTGGTTGGCCTCACTTTGATAGGAAGTGCCAGGAAGCCCACCTGGGGCTACCTGCTGGCTACCATCCTCATCACGGTGGCCTTCGTCTGGTTCTTCGCCTTCACACCGGAGGTCTTCATCCCCGGCCTGGCCGGTTCCGAACTGGCAGTCCTGTTCGGGATAGCCGGGCTTTGCGCCCTGGCCTTCACCCTGCTCGCCTCCTCCATTCTCCACAGGGTCCAGCATCGCGAGAAGTCTGCCCCCAGGAGCGATAGTCGCCTCCGTCACGAAGCCGTCTCCTGGCAGGAGTTGAGGGGCACACTTTATCTACCGGAAGACACAAACGAGCCCAGGCCAGCCATCTGCGCCCTGCCCGCCCCTTCCGAAGAGACCCTCTCCCCGCATCCTGTAGTGGCCGATCTGGTTGATGAAGGCTTCATCGTCCTGACCATAGATTGGGGACCTGAGAAGGAGGTTCGTTATCCTGCCATGCTGGCCTCACTGCCCAGCGCGGTGGCCTATCTGACGCGGCGGGATGAGGTCAACCCTGAGCGCATCGGCGCCCTGGGAATTGACTTAGGTGGCGATTTAGCCATCCGGTCGGCTGGGACTGACCAACAGATCGCGGCTGTGTTGGCCCTGGCTCCTTTCCTGAGCCAGGCCAATACCCAGCCAGGACTGAGTATCCTGAAGGAAATGTCCTATCTGGAGGCCCTCCGCTGGGCCAGTTTTCGGAAGCGAGGGAAACTGGTGGCTGAGTTAGCTGCACTGGATTCTATCAGTAAGTTGGGTTCTCGCCCCTTGCTCCTGATTTATGGCGATCAAGACAGCATAATCCCCGCCGAGGAGGAAATGGCACGAGGAAGGCTGAAGTCACTGCCCGGAGAGGGGCACCTGAGTCTGCCCGGTAGCCCGGCAACATCCGCCCTGGTGGCCCGCTGGTTCAAAGAGAACCTGTGAGCGCAGGTCTCAGGTCGCAGATTGGATTCGGACTTTGAGCTTCGGACTTTGGATTTCGAATGATGGCCCTCGATCTTCAGTTGTTTCGACTGATCAATAACCTGGCTGGCCGCAATGCTTTTCTGGATAGCTTGGCGCGGCTATTGGTCAACGAATATTTTCTGACGACGACCATGGCTTTGATCCTGGTCATCTTCTGGTTCGAGGGCCAGGATCGAGACCAGAGGGAGAGAAATCAGAGAGCAATACTCCGGGCCCTCGTGGCCCTGTTGTTGGCTAACATCATCTTGAAGCTGTGTAATCTGATCTACTTTCGACCGCGCCCCTTCGTTGACCACGAAGTCAATCTGCTCTTCTATCACCCCACGGATTCATCCTTCCCCAGCAACCCCGCCACTGTTGGTTTTTCCGTGGCCACCGCCATTTGGCTGTACAACCGCCGGCTGGGAGCTTCGCTCCTCGTGCTGGCCACGTTATTCAGCCTGTCCCGCATTTACTGCGGCGTTCATTATCCTTTGGACGTCATCGCCGGAGCGCTGCTCGGTGCTCTGTCTGCCTACCTCGTGGTAAGGAAAGGCGGGTTCATTGATCCCCTGATAAGCCTGATAATCAGGACGGGACGTAGGCTCTATCTGGCCTAGCCGGCTGGCCAACTTCGCAGACCGAAGTCTCGTCCCCCCCCGATATGCCTCCGGACTTTTACACGACCTGCCAGGGCATCGAACGCCTCCCACTGAAATCGGGAGGCGACCGCGTGCTTCTGGCGCAGATCGAGGTGGGCGAATAAATAGACCTTGACTTTTCGCGTTCTCGATAGTATCATTATTGGAAGGAGCACTGTGGGTGACCGAGGAGCAGTCCTGAAGCTGCAGGATGCGTTGATGAGATTAGAAGGGATACGAATTGGCCACTCCCTCGCCGAAATCATCCGCGAGCGCGGCACAACGGTGCGTTTCGGCCAAACTCCCAAAAATGTGATTGCCTATTTTGACCAGAAGGGGAACGAGATTGTGGTCAGTGAAGGGGCAAGGGACAGTTCGCCCAACGTCCTGGCTCAACACCTGGCCCACGAGGGCACTCACGTGCAATGGAATCGGTCCGGTTCTATTGACCAGGAGCATCATGCTTTCAAGGCTGAGGTTGAAGTTTGGAATCACTTGAAGGGAGATGAGACCGACGAACAGTGCGACCAGGTAAGTTGGATGATTTCGCTGGGGGAAATGAGGGCCAAGTGGATCATCAGCGATCTCTATCCGAACCTGCCGGATTATGCTTGAGGTGAACCTGCGAGGAGGTGGTTCATCATGACAAGAAGGAGTTACGCTCGTTATCAATCCGGTAAACCTTACGAATATACCTTTCTCCATCCTGCCGATTGGAAGGCACGAGAAATCGTAGAAGAGGACTATATGGATACTTATATCGCTGGTCCTCGTAATCAGGCGAGGACCTATTCCGCCTCGTTTGCAGTAGGGGTGACGCGAGCGGCGGACCGGACACCGACAGAGGCAGCGATAGTGTTCCTCTCTAAGTTTCGTTCGGCTTTCAGCATCCAGGAATTGGGGCCATTCTCTACCACTGTAGCCGGAGCGCCTGCGGTGGAGGTGGAGATTGCTTATTGGATGCCCTTGCCGTTGAATAGCATCCATCCTCAGCGGACTGTGATCCGTGAACGCAACATCTTTTTCCAACGAGGAGACCAGCTCTATGAACTGCGCTACGCGGCCTCGGAAGAGGACTACGAGACCTGGCTAGGAGCCTTCCGGATCTTGGTGGAGAGCTTTGCTTTTCCGGAGAAGCCAACCGATATGCTCTCTTACCACCCGGTGGCAACGGCAGTTCCCCAACCGGTGCGAGAGGAGTCTCCGGGATACGAGGCCGAAGAGAACCAGAGCGACGGAGAATCTGAACACCGCCAGAACTGAGTCGAGAACCATCTACTGGCTGCCCATAGGATAGACAACCCGAAAGATATGTACCACGTCACCCTTAAGCCTTCAGGTAAACGAATAGAGGTCGAGGCCGGCGCACTGCTGTCCGATGCCATTGACCAGGCCGGCCTGGAGCTTAATCTGCCCTGTGGCGGCCAGGGGCGCTGTGGTCGCTGCAAGGTAGTGGTCGAGGAAGGACAGGTCAAGCGGCGCTCCATCAGCCGCCTCTCCCAAACGGAGCTGGAGCAGGGCTACGCTCTGGCCTGTCAGGCCGTCGTTGAGAGCGATCTCACCGTGTTCATACCGCCTCAGGAAGTGATCCTTCGTGCACTCCCCAGCGAGAAGGAGGCCCGGAAGGTCATCACCCTGCCCATGGAATGTGATTGGCGGGAGAACCCGATTCGCTCCTTCTTCCTGGAGATCGAGCCGCCCAGCCTGGCCGACAACACCACCGATCTCGAGCGTCTCCAGAGGGAGTTGGCCCGCCAGCACGGCATCAGAGGGCTGGTGGCTGACCTGCCCACGATCAAGAAGCTGCCCCGCACTCTGCGAGATGCCGACTGGCGAGTGACGGCGGTGCTGGAAATGGGTACCTGGCTCTCCCCTGATGGCCCTCCCCGGCTCATTGACCTGCGTCCCGGCGACCGCACGGCGAACTCCTGGGGCCTGGCGGTGGACATCGGCACCACCTCCAACGTGGTCTACCTGGTGAACCTTTTGACCAGCCAGGTGGTGGACACGGCGGCGGAATACAACGCCCAGATCTCCTGCGGCGAGGACGTCATCTCCCGCATCATCTACGCCACCAAGCAGGAAGGGGGCCTGGAGCACTTGCAGCGATTGGTGGTGCAGACCATAAACGGGCGCATCGCCGAGTTGGTTGAGCGCAACGGTATAGACCCGACAGAGATTGACAAGCTGACGGTGGCCGGCAACCCCACCATGATCCACCTCTTCCTGGGCCTCTGGCCGGAGTCCATCCGTCTGGAACCCTACGTGCCCACCGTCAATCACCCGCCGCCTGTCAAGGCGCACGAGCTGGGGCTGCACGTCAATCCCGCAGCCACGGTGGACTGTCTGCCCGGCGTGGGTGCTTATGTGGGAGCTGACACCACGGCGGGCGTCCTCAGCTCCCGCATGTATCAGACCGAACAGTTGACTCTGTTCATTGACGTGGGCACCAACGGCGAGATAGTGTTAGGTAACTTCGATTGGCTCCTGTCCTGTGCCTGTTCGGCTGGGCCGGCCTTCGAGGGCTCAGGGGTGCAGTCAGGGATGAGAGCCACCATCGGAGCCATCGAAGAGGTCTGGATCAACACCAAAACCTACGAGCCTACCATCCGGGTCATTGGCGACGTGCCTCCGCGGGGCATTTGTGGCTCAGGGATGATCTCGCTGCTGGCGGAGATGTTCATCACCGGGGTCATTGACAAGGCCGGCAAGATCAATCAGAGCCTGGACACCCCGAGGGTGCGCATCGG
>CAYNWI010000046.1:0-10669 GCA_964400825.1 uncultured Anaerolineae bacterium
CCTCAGGAACGAGATATTTGCGCTTTCTTCTATGGGGCAAGGGAACTCAGGGGAATTTGTGGGAACTCCTGGGGTCGTCCGTTGCCTGATAGGTGAATAGCACGCATATTGTACACAGGAGGGGAATATTGTCAATTTGGCGGTTAGCTGTCGTACGGCAAGCTTTGCAGAGGGGCGAAGGGGGCGGCGATGAGCAAGGAGCCGTCTGCGTCAATCGCACAGGTGGCTTTTTTGGTGTTGTCAAACGAGGCGAAATGTGGTATACTGTACAAGCAGAACAATATCTTTTTCCCCCACCCCTGAACGTTTCCACGTGCGAGTATGTAATGGTCAGTCGTGAGACCGTGAGGAGGGAAGATCATGAGTGCCGACCGAAGGCGATGGCTCCCCGAGAACTGGCTTCAGGTAATCCAGATATTAGTCGTAGGGGTGCTTATTGGAGGTATTGGCTTATATGTTGCTTTCAGAGTCATGAGGGCAGAGGAAAGACAAGCGCAGGTGGGCGAGACACAAGCAATGATACAATCTCGGGCTGCCAGCTTGTCCTGTAGAGCCAGATTGCAAGAACCACAGATTCCAGACGAGCTAGTGGAGTGGACTGCGAACGAGCTTTATAAAGACTTATTCCGGCAAGTGCCCGAATACTTGGCACAGAATAAGGACGCATCCTATATTTCGGCTTTGGAAGCGGTGTTGCCCCTAACCCAAACTATTGCCTCAGTGCCGCCGCCGATTTTGCTTATTGACGTCAGCAACAATGGCGACGCAATGGCTGAAGATGTAAGCATCTTTATGGAATGGGATAGAGAGATTGCTTCTGATATCAGTGTCCCCAAACATGAGGAATGCATAATTGAGAAGGGTGGAGAGGGGCACTCATTTGTGAGGATTCTCTGTGAAAGGTTAGTGCCCGGGGATACACTTTCAATAAAAGTACCTTCAAATTGGGGTCCTGAAGAGAGTATGACCGAGAGGATAGTTCTTACTTCCGGGTATGAGTTTGACTTGCTATTAGAGCTAAAGCAAGCGGAGCTGGAGGAACTACCACTACTCAAGGGAGAAGGAGCAGAATTGATATTGCCAGAAGCGATTAGGCCATACCTTTACAATCCTGAGGACCTGTGGTTAGCGCTGCATTCTCTACCAGGAGCGCCTCCACTACCAGCCTCACTAGGCAAAGCTGAATTGACTTTTTATTGGCAACCTTCAACTACTACTTGGTCGGCCACGGTCACGTATCCAGAGGGCAGAGCGGACTGTAGTGCGTCTGGATCGAGTATTAGGCGTTAAATTTGCTAAACCGTGCTACATACCTGCGCTCGTTGAACAGCACACTTTAATTTGGCCGCTTCGGGCATCGAGCCCTCGCGAGCAAGCGGAAAAAAAGCTCACAGATGCCATTCTCTTTCAATCAATAGAAAAGGGATTACCGAGTTCTGGCTCTAGTAATCCCAACACCTATTCCTGAATGGCCCAGGAAGAAGAGGAGACAATTCCAGCACAAAGCCGCTTCCTGGGCAAGTGGGGGCGGCTTTTCTCATAGAATAGAAATGGGGGAACAGATCCATGACCGATGCAACACAATCCGATGAGGCCATCGAGATTTTCTTCTCTTACGCCCATGAAGACGAAGGCCTCCGGGATGAGCTAGAAAAGCACCTCAGTATATTGAAGCGACAAGGGGTGATCAGCGGATGGCACGATCGGAGGATCAGCGCAGGTAGAGAGTGGGAAGGGGAGATTGATGCGCACTTAAACACGGCTCAAGTGATTTTGCTGCTTGTCAGCGCCGATTTTCTGGATTCAGATTATTGCTGGGACGTTGAGGTAAAGCGAGCGATGGAACGGCACGAAGCCGGAGAAGCCCTTGTGATTCCTGTTATCCTGCGTCCAGTCGTCTGGAAGGGTGCACCATTTGGCAAGCTCGAAGCTCTGCCCACGGATGCCAAGCCTGTGACTACTTGGACAAATCAGGACGAGGCTTTTGAAGATATTGCCCGTGCTATCCAGGTAGTGATCAGTAAACTCAAGGAGGGCATCTTGGAACCGCCTGATCAGGGACTTGTGTGGGATGACTCAGAAATTCCAAAGGGGCGTATAGACTACCAGCTAGATTATGAAAAAGCTCGTGAGGAACTCCAGTCCATACCTGACGAATTTCGCCGCAGGCAGGCGGAGTGGCAGTCTGAATGGGAAAAACGTGTAGCAGACGCCGATGTTGCACAACACTATAGCGGTCCTGGCAGTGCGGACCGACGAAAAAAAGCAGTACAAGCTCTTGGAGAGCATCTATCGGATTTTGCGCTTGACATGCTAGAGATGAATACCAGGCTCGATGAAATATCTCCCAATTTGCAAACGTCTGCTAGGAAACTCTGGGAGGGCTATCGAGATAAGAATGATCGCGAAGCAGCCCAAAAACATCGTGACTCGCTTGAACAACTGCCGGTGATCCCATCCCCTGAGCTGAATAAATTGACCGAGTTGGCCGACCAGTTAGAGAAGGTTTCACGTGAGAGCAGAGATTTGCATAAAGCTTCAAGGAGGATGGGTGATCAATTACGAACATATATCAAAACGTGGGAGCTTATGGGTAGATTCTCCGAGAGCTTGATGGCGGAGATCCAGTTGTGGTTGAATGATTAGGAATTGCCACATAACACTCATTCTGTGACGCCAGTCTTGGATGGGGATCGCCCCATTTCGATTTCATCAATGTCGGGAAGTTACAAGTAGCGGGCGACGTGGCTCGCCAAGGACAAAAGGAAGCAAAAATGAAACGGTCGCGAAATGGATGCTTGCTCGTGCTACTGCTAATTGCTATGTTAACGGGATTAAGCAGGCCAGCATCAACGGCAGGGTCTAGTGATCAGGCCGTGCGCCTCGCTGAAGAGGCTGAAGCTATGCGAGATGTTGAATTAGCTGCTAGCGTGCGAGAGCTGATCGGAGCAAAAGAGCAGCGTACCAAGGCACACGTCGAGTCTGCTAACACAGAGTTAATTGCTGTTGCCGATACGATGATCGGTGACGGCGCGTCGCATGATCATCACTATTGGGGAGATACTGCCTGGATGGGAGTTGGCCCCCAGTACGAGTTTGCAGAATACTATAGTCTGGTTCGCTTTGACTTGACGGAAATCCCCTCCGACGCTCTTATAATTCAGGCCCGTCTTCAGCTGAACCCCATTGGCACAGACGAGATATCCGTAACAGCTTATCGTATTACCAAAAGCTGGGACGAAATGACAGCCACATGGGATAATATGGGCCAGTGTTATGCTGAGGCATATGATACCATTACGATCCCGCCAGAGGTAGTATGGTATAGTTTCTGGGATGTTACCAGTCTAGTGCAAAGCTGGGTCAATGGTACTTATCACAACCACGGTATTATGCTTAGAGATAGTGGGGGGCCAGGATATAGATATCGTGAGATTGCGACGCGTGAGCATTGGACTGACGCCAGGTGGCCACGCCTACTTGTGAGTTGGAGCATACCGCCAACTGTTACTCCCACACCCTCAAAGACGGCTACACCTACACGTACATCTACGCCATCTGTTACCCCCACAAGCACTCCAACAGGGACTGCAACCAACACACCGACGGTGACGCCTACCGCTACACCGACGCCAACCCCGACCAATACACTGACACCAACGACAACCAGCACGCCAACCGGTACACCGACAGCCACCAGCACGCCAACGCCGACAGACACGCCTACGAGCACGGTCACGCCGACACCCACTGACACGCCCACAGCCACATCCACACCGACGGCCACAGTCACGCCAACGCCGACTGCTACGTCAACGCCGCTCACCTTCAGAATCTACCTGCCCGTCGTCCTGAAGGCCTGGCCTACGGTTGCTCTTGCACCGACGCTAACGACCACGCCTACCTCCATAGCAACACTGACCACGAGTCCCACGCCTACAGGTACCCCTACAAACACAGCAACGCCGACTACCAGTCCCACGTCCACAGCAACACCCACAAAGTCCCAAACTCGATACGGTCACTGGCAGGCGGTTGGGCTAAAAAGTATGTTATAATTACAGCTGGCAAAGGGAAAACAGTATTGCTTCTTGAAAAAACTTCATTGTCGTCTCAGCATCTTTTAGTAATGGGAGGTGGTGATCATGACACAGTGGGAATACTGTCGTGTCGAATGGAAGGTTAGCCCAATCTCCTCAGACGAAGAAAAGCGGGATCTACAGGAACATGGCTTTAAGGGCAAGATTCTGGAAGGAGAGGAGGTAACGTTAGCCGCATTTGGATACTTGAAGTTCCTTGGGTCTTCGCAAGAGCCAGAGGAGATAACAAACCCTGACCACACGATGGCACAACTTGGCCGCGATGGCTGGGAGTTGGTTAGCCATACGGAAATCACATCTCCAACAGAGATGGAGGTATTCTACTTTAAGCGACAACTACTACAGCACGGATAATTGTGCTTATCTGCGGCAAGTGGGGGTGAGCGAGCTACGAGCTGGCTAGCCCGAAGCGCGTTTTGTCGCTTTGTGGAAATGTTATCGAAACACCCAGGACTCGCACGAGCTCTGGGTGCGAGTTGCTTTGGCTGGCAATGCCAAAGAAAGCAACAATTTTGATGTCATTTCCAGCACGCTCAAAGCAGACCTGAGCCAACGAGCCCTATGGCGGGCGGGTGGCACTACGGCACTCCGCGCCCCGCCCGCTTGCGGTTGCGGGGTAGGCAGTCCCCCTTGCCGTGAGCGTATTACGCTGGGGACATCCAGCTAGGCAAAACAAGGCACCAGGCTCTATAAAAGGGCCGAATGCTCAGCTCTCCCCTCGACGCCCAGCCTCCTGCACTCCAAGATGCTTTCCACTTCCCGCCAGCCACAGCCATGCACGAGGCTGGCAAGTTTGAGCTGTTGAACGTGGCAGAAGTTGACGGGCAGTGGCGCTACACTTTCAGGTGTAGCGTGCGGGCGAAGTGTCGGGAAAGTGATTGACTGATTGGACCGGATAAGACGATGGGCAAGCCTGGAAAACACCTAACTTCAATTCGGCACTACTTTGTAGACGAAGCCGGGGATGGCACCCTGTTTAACAAACGCGGGCGCATTATTGTGGGCACAGAGGGATGTTCGCGCTTCTTTATCTTGGGACTCTTGGATGTACTGGGACCGGAATCTTTGGCCCGCGAGATGGAGGAACTGAGGGCACGATTGCTAGCCGATCCGTACTTCAAGGGGGTACCGTCTATGCAGCCGGAAGCGAAAAAGACAGCTCTGGCGTTTCACGCGAAGGACGATGTACCAGAAGTCAGGCGAGAGGTTTTCTACCTCACTGTTGCGCCACAAACTGCGTTTCTTCGCTATCGTCAGAGATAAGCGCAAAGTGATCGAATACGTCCGGCAGCGTAACGAGCGTGATCCCTCTTATCGCTACAATCCCAACGAACTGTACGACTACCTGGTGCGGGGCTTATTCAAGAACCTGCTTCACAAAGATGATGAATACAACATCCACTTTGCGAAGCGAGGGAAGGCAGATAGGACGGCGGCGCTGCGGATAGCATTGGAGACTGCCCGGCATAGATTCAGTATACAGTGGGGGATTACCAGCGACGCTCCGATCGGCGTCATTGCCAGCACTCCACCGGCATGTGCCGGGTTGCAGGCTGTGGACTACTTTCTTTGGGCGTTGCAACGCCTGTATGAACGACGTGAAGACCGGTACGTGGAGCTACTTTGGCCTGCATTCAGGCTGGTGCACGACCTGGATGACACACGTCAGGCCAGGTATGGAGTCTATCACTCACAAAAAAAGCCGCTAAGTTAGCGGCTTTAGAAGGCTTGCCGGGGATATAGGATCATTTGGCCACGGCCCAACGATCACACGGCATGAAGCCGACTTTCGTCCCCTGGCACTAATATTATACCACATTTCTTTACAGGTGTAAAGACCCAATTTTTCGCGCCATTGACGAAACCAGGCAACAACCTTCCCCCCAACCTCCAACCCTTCGCTTCCCTCCTCGACGCCCAGCCTCCCGAAGACCAAGAGGCTTTCCAGTTCCTGCTAGCCACCGCCATGCACGAGGCTGGCAAGTTTGATTTACTGATTCACATCGCCTTCCAACTTGACATCCCACCGCGTTTGATGTAAAATACTTATAGTAAATATAAGGTTTTTGCAAATGAAGCAGGATCCACAAGAGAACGCACGAGTGCTCTACCAGATCGCCGCCGCTCAAGGGGGCTATTTTACGGCAGCCCAGGCAAGGCAGGTCGGATACGCCTACAGCCAGCAGCACTTCCACGTTTCACGGGACAACTGGCTGAAGATTGATCGTGGCCTCTTTCGGCTGCGCGACTTCCCCCCTGGCGAGCGCGAGGACCTCATCCGTTGGTCGCTTTGGAGCCGCAATCAAAAGAGCGTGCCCCAGGCGGTTGTCTCCCACGACACGGCGCTGACGGTTCACGAGCTGAGCGACGCCATGCCTGCACAGGTTCACCTGACGGTGCCGCCAGGGTTTCGCAAAAGCGCGCCCCCCGGCTGTGTGCTTCACAAAGCAGTTCTGACCCCTGGGGAGATCGAGCCCCGAACCGGCTACCAGGTAACCACCCCCTTGCGCACCCTGCTCGACGTAGCCGATAGCCCTCTGAGCCAGGAGCACCTCAACAGAGCCGTGCGCGATGCATTGGAGCGTGGTCTTGTCCGCCGTCGTCTGCTAGAAACCGCGCCTTGCTCTCCCAAATCACGTCGTCGCCTGGACCAGGCGCTGGCAGCAGCGCGGCGAGAGGAATCGGCAACTTGATTGGTCCCTACGAAACCCCCCATGCCTTTCGCGCCGCCCTGGAGGCCCGGCTGAGGAACATCGCCCACAGCCGTGGTACCGACTTGCAACGGCTACAGCGTCGGGTAGCCTTCGACCGGTTATTGGCGCGGCTCTTCGCACAGGACGATCCGCCCTGGCTCTTGAAAGGCGGCTACGCTCTGGAGTTGCGCCTGGAAGACCGGGCGCGGTCCACTCTCGACCTGGACGTGTCCATACCTGATCTCGACCGTCTCCGATTCCTGACCGCTGCGGGCGAGAAAATCGTCTGGGCGGACATGGTCCATGAGCATCTGCAGCAGGTCGCAGAACGCGACTTGAATGACGGTTTTGCGTTCCTGATCCGGGCGCCGCAGGAAGAGCCAACCGGGGCGCCCTGGGGTGGCGTCCGCTGTTCTGTCGAGGCTCGCCTGGCAGGGCGGGCCTTTGCCCGGTTCCACCTGGACGTGGGCCTGGGTGATGCAGTGCTGGGTCAGCCCGATTGGGTGGAGGGGAGTCCACTTCTCAGCTTTGCTGGGATTCCCACCGCACGTGTAGCTCTTTACCCGGTGGCGCAGCAATTCGCCGAAAAGATACACGCCTATAGCTTTCCCTGGCGAGACCGTGACAACACGCGCGTCAAGGATATGGTGGATCTGGTGCTATTGGCGGACTCTGGGCTGCTCGAACCCGATCACATCAAGTGCGCACTGAAGGCGACGTTCGAGACGAGAGGCACCCACCCGCTACCGGAACACCTGCCGATGCCACCTACAGACTGGGCAGAACCCTACGCGGCCCTGGCCCAGGATCTACAACTACCTGTCATGACTCTGCAGGAAGCCTACACTTACCTGAAAACCTACTGGCAAGGGTGGGAGCTAGGGCAGAGTAGGCTGGCAAGTTTGAGCTGTTGAACCTGGCGGGCGGCTTTCCAGCGAAGCGCAAGCTGTTCGTCACGGCCATCTCCCACTGTCAAAAGACAAGCCATCCCAAAAAGCCAGCCATCAAGCTGCCCACGATGGAACTGGCGAAGTTGACCACATCGTTGTTCAGCCAGCGCCAGCCGCGCAGGTGTCGGGTTGGCTGGCCACAGCGATGGAGCCTGGCCTCGGTCTCCTTCTGGCATTGCGCGCAGTAGTAGATCCCCTGCACCGTAGCTCCCAACAGGCTGTCGAAAGTAGAGCCGCCGAGACCGCCGAGGATGCCGATGGGCACCAGCCAGAGGTAGCCTCCATTCCATGGCCCGCTTCCCCAAAGAGCTTCCACCCGACCCAGGGCGAGGGCCGCCAGGCCGATGAAGAGCCCGCCGCCCAAAGCCGCCATCGTCCCCAGCGCTGTCACCCCTCCCGAGGTGCCGACGGGCACTCTCTGGCCGCTGGTCAAAAGGCGAGGCGGGGTGGGACTCAGTACGCCGAGCTCGGTGGCCCAGGTGTCGGCGTTGACGGCGGCCATGGCCCCTACGAAGGCAGCGAAGAGGATGGGGTGGGGCTGGCAGAAGTAGGCGATGGCCAGGATAGCTCCCCAGCCTCCGTTGGCCAGAGCCTGGCCCAGGTCGCGCTGGCTGGTCTTGTCGAACTTCTCGGCCAACCCCCGCTTATCGGCCTTGCGGTAGTGGGACAGCAAGCTGGACGAGATGAAGAAGGCGATCAGCAGCAGACCCCAGGTGCACCCACCCAGGCCGAAGGTGAGGGTGCCGACGACGATGGCCCCCACGACGCCGCTGCGGGAAAGCGATTCCCGCCGATAGCCCGCCCAGGCGATGAGAACGCTGAAGGCCACGCCACAAGCTAGTTGCCACACGTTCAAGGTTCTTACCTCACAGGTGGGAGGGGAGTGCAGACGCGAGTCTGCCTCACCAGCGGACTTGCGTCCGCACTCCTCCCTCAAAAAGGCGATCAGGAATCAGGCACACTCTTGGATTATACCATGTCTTGTGGCAAAGCAAAAGCCCTGGCAAAACGCCAGGGCTCCTTAATCGCTGCTACTCTTACCCCTCGGCTGAGACCAACTGCTTTGCCTTCGCGCCAGCTCCGTTCCTGTTGTTCTCTTCGATGTTCACGATGGCTGGCACAAAGAACCCGACCAAACCCGTCGCTACGCACATCACCCCGGCGGTCACGTACCACACCTGCAGGCCGAGCCAATCGCTCACCGGGCCGGCGACGGCCAGGCTGAAGGGTGAGGTGATCGAGATCAAGCTGCCCATCAGAGTGAACACGCGCCCCTGAATCTCTGGCGCGACCGTGCCCTGAAGGATGGCCATGATCGGCCCATCTACCAGGGGGATCGTCAATCCCACCACGAAGATGCTCGCCAGCGCCACCCAGAACAAGCCGCCCGGTGTGAAGCCCAGCACCACGAAGCTCAGGCCCAGCCCGCTCATGCCTACGATCGTGGTGTAGATTTTCCGCCGGAAACCTCCCCACACGCTCAGGACAAGCCCGCCCAACACGATGCCTACGCCGGCGACCGACTCCAGCAGGCTCAACTGGGCTGCGCCGCCGTGAAAGTGCTGGCTCACCAGGAGCGGCAGCAGCGAGAAGGCCGGGGTCAGCGCGATCTTGAAGATCATCGCCGCCACTATCAGGGCCATCAGCCCCGACCAGCCCCGAATGTAGCGCAGTCCCTCGCGCATGTCGGCCCAAATTGATGGTTTTTCCGCGCTCATGTCATCACGCCTGGGCTGCGGCACGTGTGCAAAGAACAACGGCGCAATCGCCAGCGCCGCCGTGCCCACGTCCACCAGCATTACGCCGGAAAGCGGCAGCAGTTCCATCAACAGCGCGCCCAATGGCGGGCCAATGATGTTGAGCGTGCCGTTCATGGTCTGGTTGAGACCGGCCACGCGCGTCAGGTGCTTTTCGGGCACCATGAGCGAGGTCGAAGCCTGCATGGCCGGCCAGTGGAAGCTCCCACCCACCGCGCGCACCAGCATGATAAGGTAGACGTGCCAGGCCTGCACGGCATCAGCCAGGAACAGGTACGCCAGCCACAACGAGGCCAGCGCTATCATGCCATCGGCCACGATCATAACGATGCGCCGGTTCCAGCGGTCTACGTACGCGCCCGCGAGGGGGGCCAGGAGAATCTCCGGAATCAGGGCCACCATTGACGCCGTCGCCAGCACGGTGGCCGAGCCGGTCAACCGGGTGAGCCACCACACCAGCGCGAACTGCACCACCCTGCTGCCGATTAACGAAAAGGCCTGCCCTGTCCAGATGGTGAAGAAAGGGAGTCGCCAGGACGTGGTCTTCAATTGCTGCTCGTTGATGACGGGTTCCATCCTCAAAAGCACACTTTCTGCTGAGATAACGTTCGATGGGCCAGGGCAGAGGCCTTTGCCCATCGAATCAGAAGCTGGGCGGCGGAACCCAGAGGCAGACCCAGAATCCAACCAGCAGGATGAACAGGATGATGCCTACGATCATTCGAGCAAGTTCGGCCCTTCTCTCACTCTCCAATGCCCTTCTCCTGTCGCCTTTGCCTAAAGACAACTATTCACCGAGCGCGCGCAGCAAGCTCTCTGCTTCGGTGATGCTGATCTTGCCCTCTGCCACCATGCGCAGGATGGCCAGGCGTTCCTCGCGCAGGCCGCCCGCGCTGGCAGCACGAGAAGCTGTTTGCTCCTCGAACCACTGCTGAATCCGCTCGCCCATCAGCTCCGTTTTCTGAGCCAGTTCTTCGGCCCAGACCTCCATGCGAGGGCCAAACTCCCCGCTCCAGGCCTCCATGCGCTGTCCGAACTCTCTGCCCCAGGTTTCCATTTGACGTCCGAACTCCTCGCCCCAGGCAGACATCTGCTCACCGAATTGCTCACAGGCATCGCTAAAACTCTTGGCCTCTTGAGCTTGTGTGGTCGCTGTTTGCTGCTCCATC
>CAYNWI010000046.1:10769-12598 GCA_964400825.1 uncultured Anaerolineae bacterium
TCAGCCTTCAAGGGCCTGCAAGAGGGTTTCGGCCTCTTGAGTGGAGATCTTGCCCTCGGCCAGCATCTTGAGCACGGCCAGTCGTTCCTCTTCGCTGCTCGCCTGGCTCCGTCTCGCCGTGCGCTTGCTGCTGCGACTTGCGTCCCACTCGAAGTGCCGCCCCACTTTCCACTGTGCTTTCTTCTGAGCGCGCTCCGCCTTGCGCTGTGCCTTCTCTGCCATGCGCTGCGCCTTAGCCGCGTCCCGTTCCACCTGACGGCGGGTCTTCTCTGCCTCGCGGCAGGCGATGGCCTCAAAGTCAATCTTGGCCAACCTATCGGCCACCCGCTGTTGGATGCGCCAGGCTAACTCCTGGGCGGCTACGCCAGCCTCGGCGCCGATCCTGCCAAAGTCGGCAGCCAGGAAGGCAAAAGCATCGCTCTTTTGATCCTCATCCCCTTCACCCACGGCTTTGAGCAACACGTTGCGGTGCGTGGAGGTCAGTGTGACCCGCGCCTCACCACCCCCGAGCGCTGCCTCCCACTTCCCTGCCTCCGTCACTTCGCCAGTAATGCCTTTGGCCCTGATTTGTCCTTTAGCCGCCTGAAGGGTGAACGACGCGCTGCTGCCTGGCAGTGCCTTGGCCACGACATTGCCCTGAGCCTGGAGGTCATAGGTGAATGGCCCGGCAAAGACCGTCTTGAGCGACACGTCGCCCCCCACCTGCGCCACGTCTGCGCCCGCTGTCCAGGCTCGGCCCACCAAATCCACGCCGACGTCACTCAGGTAGATCATGCCGTTCAACTGGCGTAAGTAAGCATCGCCGGCCACTGACCGCGCCGACAGCGGCCCGTTGATCTCTTCCACCAGCAGATCGCCACCAACCGTGCCAAGCTCCACGGGGCCGTCCACTTGCCGCACCCTGGCGTCGCCCTGGACGGTCCCGGCCCTGACAGCGGCCGTCCATCGCTCCACTGTCAAGTCGCCCTGGACTTTGCTCAGCGACGCACTGGCAGCGCCATCCTGGAAGTGCGCGTCTCCCTGGACAGTAGTTACCTCCACGATTCCGCGCACTCCCTGCACGGAGAGATCGCCCTGAGCCTGGATGACGACGAGAGAAGCGCCGGACGGCAAGGTCAGGCCGCAGTCACGATTGGCAACCAGCGCCACGGCACCCTCTCGCTCCTCCACGGTCAGTACCTCTTCGCTGTCCACTTCGATCAAGACTTCCGCCTTGTCCCACACCGCTACCACCAGACTCCCCCGGCAGGCCGTCACCTCCACGCGGGGAGATTCCGAGGTTGTAGTTCTCTTTTGGTACATTGTAACCTCCTGCAAAGTACTATTCGATGAAAATCTCAACCCGTTCGCCGTCCTCAGGGTCTTCGACTTCCAGAATCTTGCCCTGCGTGCCCTCCTCTACGGCGGCCATTATCTCGTCTTCGACGTCCGCCAACCCAGGCACGAACTGAGCGCCGAGCCTGAGCCCCACGCTGACCAGCCCCATGGGCAGGCTGAAGTTGACCTTGGGCTTGTCTGTGGCCATGCTGAACACCCGTACCCGCAACCAGCGACCGCGTAAAGCCTCGCTGGACCTTGCCGGGCGGTCATGGGATGCAATGGCCCCCAGAAGCCGGGACCCTTCCTCCGCAGAGATTTTTCCCTCGCTGACCATCTGGAGAATCTGTGCTCGTTCCTCTTTCGATGCTACCATGTCTACACCTCCTCAAGTGATTGATGCAAGATCATTGCCCTTGCAAAAACCCCAGCGCGTCTTCGGCCGAGATCTTGCCCTGGGCCAACTCTTCCAGGATGCCCCGCCGCTCATCAGGCGAGACGGCGACTGGCTC